>DASRYX010000693.1:0-2478 GCA_035686985.1 Planctomycetaceae bacterium
AACTGTTCCCGGAAAACTTCGCCGCCGCCGACGCCTCATACGTTGCCAACGGCATGGTGACGGAAAAGGGTCTGGAAGAGTTAAAGGCCCGCATGCCGCATGCGGACATTGACACCTTCGCGAAGAACCCGAAGGTCGAGAACCTGCAGGAACTCTTCACCGTCGGCATGATCGTGAACTTCCTGCAACGCAAGCTGGGCTGAGTCGCATGCGTTGGATCTGGATCGACCGCTTCATTGAGTTCGAGAAGGGCTCACACGCCAAGGCCATCAAGAACGTGAGCCTGGCGGAGGAGCATCTGCACGACCATTTCCCCGGCTTCCCGGTGATGCCAGGGTCGCTGATGCTCGAAGGGATGGCGCAGACCGGCGGGATTTTGCTGGGTGACGTCAACAACTTCGAGCGGGCGGTGATCCTCGCGAAAGTGCCGAAGGTCACGTATCACGACTGGGTGGTCCCAGGCGATACGCTGACCTACTCCGCGACGCTCGGCAATGTGAGTGAAGAGGGGGGCATGGTGACGTGCACCGCCCATGTCGGTCAGAAGCTCGTCGCGGAAGCCGAGATCATGTTCGCCCACGTGACGGCGGACTCGGGCAACGGCGCGATTGATCAGAAGAGCTTTGTCTTCTCCATGCGACTGCTGGGAGTCATGGACGTCGGCAAAGCGTGATGCCCACGGAATGCCTTCCGTGGGTCAATTGAAGTTCATGGAACGCAAGAGAATTGGTAAGCTGGTTCTGGGTGCCGTGACCAATTCGGATGATGGGAAGTGGGTATGAGACGTCGCGTGGTCGTGACGGGTGTGGGATGCGTAACACCGGTGGGGAACACCGTCGAGGAGATGTGGCGGTCCCTGCAGGAATCCAAAAGCGGCATCGGCAAGATCTCGCATTTCGATGCCTCGGGCTTTCCGACCACCTTTGCGGCGGAAGTGCGCGGCTTTGATCTCGCCGACTATGTTTCCGATCTCGATCGGTTTCAGCACTCGGGATCCAACATTCGCTTTGCCATTGGCGCGGCGACGCAGGCCATCAAAGACTCGGGCGTGCAGACACCCGCTCTCGATCCCGGACGGTTCGGCGTCTATCTCGGAGCGGGCGAAGGGCAGCAGGATTTCCTGCTCGTCATGAACATGATCGCCGGCGCGCAGAAGAACGGCGAAGTCAACCTCGAAGCCTTCACCAAGGCCGGACTGGAACGGCTGAATGCCGACCGGGAGATGGAGCAGGAACCGAACATGCCGGCGGGTCATCTCGCCAGCCTGTTCGATGCCCAAGGCCCCAATCTCAACTGCCTCACCGCGTGTGCGGCCTCGAGCCAGGCGATCGGTGAAGCCACGGAAATCATCCGCCGCGGTGATGCCGACGTGATGCTCTCCGGCGGCGCACACAGCATGATTCACCCGTTCGGTGTCACGGGCTTCAATCTGTTGACCGCCCTTTCCACACACAACGAAGATCCTCAGCGGGCCTCCCGTCCGTTCGACCGGGAACGCGATGGCTTTGTCCTCGGCGAAGGGGCCGGGATGGTCATTCTTGAAGAACTGGAACACGCCAAGAAACGCGGTGCGCAGATTTACGGCGAGATCGCCGGTTATGGATCGACGGCAGATGCTTTCCGCGTGACCGACGTTCATCCCGAAGGCCGCGGTGCAGTGGCCTGCATCAAAATGGCGCTCAAGGATGCCGGGATCAATCCCGAGGACATCGATTACATCAACGCCCACGGCACCAGCACGGAAGTCAATGATCGCGTCGAGACGCTGGCAATCAAGCTGGCGTTCGGCGACGGGGCTTACAAGATTCCGGTGTCGAGCATCAAGAGTATGATGGGCCACCTGATCGCCGCGGCGGGAAGTGTGGAAGCGATCACCTGCCTGCTGTGCATACGCGATGGCATCCTGCCGCCGACCATCAATTACCGCACGCCCGACCCGAACTGCGATCTCGATTACGTGCCGAACGAAGCCCGGAAGAAGCCGGTTCGACGCGCACTCTCGAACAGTTTTGGTTTTGGCGGTCAGAACGTTTCGCTCGTCTTTTCCGAATATCGGGGCTGATACGCCGTCGTATTTGTGTAGATTTCGTGCTCCCCGTCGTGCTCGTCGCGATTCCCGCCAAGTCGGTTGTCTTCTGCAGTCGATCTCAGAAATCATTGAAGGAACAGGTGTGTGTGCAATACGGTGAAGGATCGCCGTCATGAACCTGTCGGGCCCCTAGAAAGAGTGGCAGCGTGAGCTGGATCGTTTTGGCAATCGTGGGCATCCTGATTGCCGATTTCGCGGTCCGCGCGTTTTATGTCCGCCTGATTCTGCCGCAGTTCGAAGCTAAACCACCGTTCAACGTCGTCAATCATCCGGCTGATTCCCAGGCAGAGTCTGTCAGTGTCGTCACCCGCGACGGCGTCCGACTCCGTGGAGCCGTCCATCGCGCGACCGAAGGTCCCGTCCGCGGCGTTGTTCTGTTCTTCCCCGAG
>DASRYX010000694.1:0-4250 GCA_035686985.1 Planctomycetaceae bacterium
CTCACCCCTGTGGCGATGATGCCGGGAGCAACACTTCCGCGATCCATCGCCACAGGTCTTTCGCGACCGTGGATTTGCTGCCGGAGAACGACGCGACGGTTTTTCCCCGCGCGTCAATCACTTCGACAGAGTTCGACGCCGCACCGATCGCCGTAGGTCGGTTGAGCACGATCGCGTCGCAGTTCTTTTCCTTGAGCTTCCGCAGCGCGTTCACATGCGCGAACTCTTCGGACTCCAGCGCGAAGCCGACGATCCAGCGGTTGCCTTTGTGCTGCCCCAGATCGGCGAGTACATCGGCGGTCTCAACGAGCTCCAGTTCAAGCGACACCCCGGTCTTGGCGAGTTTCCCGGGAAAGCGTTCGCGCGGCCGGTAATCACAGACTGCAGCCGTGGCGATGACGCCGTTGCATGCATCCCAGGCCTGGCGACATTCCCGCAGCAGATCCTCGGTCGTCTCGACTTCGATCACGGTGCATCCTGCCGGTGGACTGATCAGCACCGGTCCGGTGATCAGGACCACCTCGTGTCCCGCGGCGAGGACCGCCTCAGTCAGCGCGTAGCCCATCCGCCCGCTGCTCGCGTTGGAGAGATACCGCACATCGTCCAGATACTCGCGTGTCGGCCCGGCCGTAATCATCATCCGCATGGTTCTTCTTCTTGTAGGTCAGGCTCCTGCCTGACGTCTCGGGATTACGCTAGTTGCTTCGCAATCGCGTCCAGAATCTCCGCCGGTTCGGCCATGCGGCCGGGACCGACTTGTCCGCAACTGAGCCAGCCATCGCCGGGCTGAATGATCTGCACGCCGTCGCTCTTCAGCTGATTCACATTCCGCTGCACGGACGGCTTGGCCCACATATCGGCGTTCATCGCCGGGGCCATCAGCACCGGGCAGGTGCGGACAAGATACGCCGTCGCCAGCAGATCGCCCGCCAGCCCCGTTGCGGTCTGGGCCATAAAATCCGCCGTCGCGGGGGCAATGATCATCAATTCCGCTCGTTGCGCAAGACCGATATGTTCGCCGCGCGGGTGTTCTTGCGGTGTGAACATGTCGCGATAACACGGCCGGTTGGTGAGCGCCTCAAACGTCGTCGGCCCGATGAATTTTTCCGCCGCCGCGGTCATGATCACGGTGACCTTCGCCCCCTGCTGCACCAGCTTGCTGCACAGGTCCGCGGCTTTGTACGCCGCCACGCCACCGGTCACGCCGAGAAGGATTTCACGGTCTTTCATAACACAATCTCATTCGTAGGGTTTGCCGAGTCTTCGAGGCGAACTGGTGCGGTGGCCTCATCATGGTTCGCATCGCGGACTCGGCAAACCCTACCTTTGGCTGACCAGATCCGTTCCCCTCCATTCAGCAACGCGCCGATGATCAATCCCAACATACCACCCATGATCATCAGCGGGACACGGTCGTCGAGGAAATTATGCACCTGCTGCAGTAAATCCGGTCCAAAGAAGACGCCCAGCACCAGCATCGGGGGCGTCCAACCCAGGCGATAGTGCACCGCCGTCGCAAACAGAAGCCCCATCAACAGCGAATGAAAGGCGATCCGAAAGAATCCTCCGCTCGCCAAAACTATCGCAATCAGAAAGCAACTGCCGCACAACAGCCCGTTCAGATGAAAGGGACGCAGGCGATCAATCGGCAGCAGTGCGTTGTTTGGCCGCATCAGTGTTCCCGCGATATGTCGCATAGACATCCAACAGAATACCAACGAAATACCCGGTCGCGGCACCGATCAATAAGGGAATCAACGTTCCATTCACGCCATCTATTCCCCAAAAGCGAAGTTTCAGCCGGGGGAGTCCAAAGAACTCGCCGCACAGAATCCCCACGATCACACACGGAACCAGCCAGCCAAGACGTAAAGCGGCTGCCAACCATAGAAAAGCAGCAAGACTGCAATGCATCAGACCCCACCAGAGTCGCCAATCGCCTCGCCACAGGCGCGCATCCAAGACCGACTCACGCAGACCGGCCAGCATCAATCCCAGCCCGACCAGCGCAGCGATCAGACAGGGAAGGCATTTGGCAAAAAGTTCCCGTTGAGACGCCGCTTCATCATTGGAGGGAAACGCCATCGGAAACCCTTTCCATCGAATTCGGCTCGTCTCCTTTGCGGAACGAATTTTCACGTGGCAGATCCACACACAGTGATACGAAAATGAAAAAAGCCCAAGGAATGCATTCCCTGGGCTTCTGGATCAATCGACTGTGTGCGGCGGCGACGGTTACAGGTCGTCGAGGGACGGGCCGGCGTCGTCGGCGCTGTCGTCGCGGGTCTTCAGGTTCCCCTGCGGATCGAGGAAGATCTTGTCCTGAATGATCTCCTGCACGACGACTTCCATGTGGTTCTTCGTCTGCATTTCCACCAGCGGCCGCGCGCCTCGGTTGAGGGCGACCATCCGCTTCTGGATCAGCGTGGACAGCTTGAAGCGTCCGCCGACCTTGTTGACGATTTCTTCTTCTTTCAGTTCGTCGAGCATTGCTTATCCTCGTATCGCTGTGTGCCACTGGCTCGGCCAGTGTCTTCAATTCATTCTGGGCGCGCGCACTGGCAAAGCCAGTGGCACACGAGCATCAGGCGGACCGTGTATCATGCCGTGTTTTGCTGCGATTGCAAGAGCGCCGTGATTTCCGCCACCGCCCGGTCGAGATTGTCGTTCACCACGCGGAACCGGTACCGGTTCGCGAACGACAGCTCCTCGGCGACTTTTTTGAGCCGCCGCTGCAGGACTTCCTCGGTTTCCGTGCCGCGGTCCCGCAGCCGCTGTTCGCAGATTTCCATCGACGGCGGGGCGAGGAAAATCGTGACCGCCTCCGGATACAACTCCATTACACGGAGGGCACCCTGCACATCGATCTCCAGAAACGCCCAGCCGCCGAGTTCTCGCGCCCGGTCGATTTCGGACTTCAGCGTGCCGTACCATAAGCCTTGATAGACTTCCGCGGTTTCGAGAAATTCGCCGCGTTCCCGCCGGTCCGTGAATTCGTCGAGTGTCAGGAAGTAATAGGCGTTTCCGTCGACTTCACCGACGCGTGGAGCACGGGTGGTCGCAGAAACGGATTTCACCAGCCGCACCGGGGCCGCGCGGAGCAGCCGCTCCACGATCGTCGTTTTTCCGCTGCCGCTGGGGCCCGACAGGACCACCACGCGGAAGCTCCCCGGCTCCGCCGCTCCGCTCACAGCCCGCTACTCCAGATTCAGGACGACTTCACGGATCCGCTCGATCGCCGATTTGATCTCGACCGCCGCATGAGCCACGCCGACATGATTCGACTTTGACCCGATGGTGTTCGCCTCGCGGAAGAGTTCCTGACACAGGAATTCGAGCTTCCGGCCCTGCGAGGTCGACGCTTTCAACATCTGTTGGAACTGATCGAGGTGACTGCGCAGCCGAACGATCTCTTCGCTGATGTCCGAGCGGTCGGTGAAGAGCGCGACTTCGCGCAGGAGGTCGCTCGGGGTGAGCGTGACCTCGGCCTTTTGCAGGACTTCCTGAATGCGCAGGAACAGACGGTCCCGGTATTCGGCCACGACCTGCGGCGCTAGCAGCGCAATGCGATCGACTTCGCCAATGATGATCTGCAGGTGCCGGTGAAGTTCGGCGGCCATCGCGGCCCCTTCCTTCACCCGGAACTGCTGGAAATGCTCCAGCGCTTCCCGCACGAGCTTCTCGACCGCCGGGCCGATGACCGCCAGATCGGCATCCGCGCCGCGGCCGTCATCGACGACGCCGGGCAAAGAGAGCACCTCGGACAGCGATTGTGGTGACGGTGCGCCGCACTTCTGCGCGGCGTCCCGCAACTGCTTCCAGTAGGCGGCGAGAACGTCGACATTCAGCCGCGCGGACGCCGCATCGACACCGCGATCGATCCGCAGAAACAAAGACACGGTCCCGCGGGTGATCGTTTCCCGCAGCACGCGCTCGAGATCGCCTTCCAGCGGGGCAAGCAGATCGGGCGACCGCAGCGTGAGTTTGAAGTGCCGGTTGTTGACGCTGCGCAGCTCGGCGGACAGATGCAGTCCGTCAACGACCGCGCGGGCTTCACCAAAACCGGTCATGCTCAAGAGCACGGAACTTCCTCATGAAAAAACCAAATCCCGCGGCGAGAACCGCGGGACCGGGTTGTCAGTTGCCGGTGGGTCGGTCACCACCCGTTGTCCGATTATTCCGGCTTCTTCTCGTCCGGCTTCGCTTCCGGTTCCGCCGGCTTATCGGTCTTCTCTTCCGTCTTCTCAGCG
>DASRYX010000695.1:0-4467 GCA_035686985.1 Planctomycetaceae bacterium
TCGATGAAAGCCGCGTGGGACAACATTCGCGCCGTCGACCTGCTGTCGTCGCTGGAAGAAGTTGATGCCGAGCGCATCGGCGTGATCGGTCACTCGCTGGGTGGTCACAATGCGATTTTCACCGCCGTGTTTGAGCCGCGGTTAAAAGTGATCGTGTCGAGTTGCGGGTTTTCGACGATGACGAAAGACGATGTCCCCAGTTGGACCGGGCCGCGGTACATGCCACGGATCGCGAGCGAATTCGGAAATGATGCGAAGCGGTTGCCGTTCGATTTTCCCGGGTTGACCGCGAGCCTGGCACCACGCGCGGTCTTCATCAGCGCGGCAACGAAAGATGACGACTTCGATCTCACCGGCGTGCAGGATTGCGTCCGACTCGCACAGCCGATCTTCGATCTTTACAAAGCGTCCGCAGAGTTGCACGCGATCTACCCCGACAGCCCGCACGACTTTCCGCTCGCGGCGCGGCAAGCGGCGTATGAGTTCATTGATCGTCATCTGAGGTCTGATCCATAATCGCGGCGCATCGCTCGTGTCTTTCTGGAGTTCATCATGCGTTCTGGTCTCGCAATTACCCTCGTGGCGTTCGCTTCCATCCTGCACGCCGCGGACAGCCCGCCGGATGATGGCAAGCTGCGGATCGTCGTCTTTGGAGCACATCCCGATGATGCCGAATACAAAGCCGGCGGGACCGCTGCTCTGTGGGCGAAACAGGGGCATCATGTGAAGCTGTGCTCGGTCACCAACGGCGACATCGGTCACTGGCAGATGGCGGGCGGACCGCTCGCCCAACGTCGCGCGGCGGAGTCCGCCGCGGTCGCGAAGAAGCTCGGCGTGACGTCGCAGATTCTCGATATCCACGACGGTGAGCTCGAACCGAATCTGGAGAACCGCAAGAAGATCACACGCGTCATCCGCGAATGGAAGGCGGACATCGTGATTGCCCATCGTCCTTGGGATTACCACCCCGATCACCGTTACGTCGGCATTCTCGTGCAGGACGCCGCGTTCATGGTGACGGTGCCATTCTTCTGCCCCGAAACGCCGTTTCTGAAGAAGAATCCGGTGTTTCTCTATTCAAGCGATGGCTTTCAGAAGCCGTATCCGTTCCGAGCCGATGTCGCCGTCGCGCTCGATGACGTCTTCGACCTGAAAGTCGAGGCGTTGCACGAACTCGAATCACAGCACTATGAAGGAGGCGCGAACGGCAGCGAAGAGTATGTGAAGACCGTGCCCCCGGCGAGTGATGTGGCTGGTCGCAAAGCGTGGCTCAAGCAGCGCTGGCACAATCGGCAGAGCAGCGAAGCCGAAAAATTCCGCGATTCATTGATCCAACTCTACGGCGAAGAACGCGGCAAAGCGGTGAAGTACGCAGAAGCGTTCGAACTCTGCGAATACGGCCGTCGCCCTTCGCCCGCGGAACTCAAGCAGTTGTTTCCGTTCTTCGGGAAGTGAGTCTTCTTCACGGGAGGGCGAAGCTCCTGCTGAGCCGCTGCGGTAGTCATCGTGTAGTTGATCGCGGCTCAGCGGGAGCTTCGCCCTCCCGAAGAAAGTTCTGTGCTTCCCACCACTCGGGCAAGCGGGGATTGATCGTCTGCCAGCCAATGCCGTGATACGACGGCCTACGCATCGCCAGCGTGATGACGATGGTCGTCACGACGAATGAGAGTCCCGTGGTTGCGTTCCAAGGCGGTTGTCCCCGCGCGAAGGATGCATAACACAGCGCGACGAACACCGTCGCCCACACCAGTTCCAGCGGCCGTGAAATGCGGAACACGTTGCAGAACAGAAAGAAGTGCGCAACGGTAAAGCCGATAACGAAAGCGATTCGACCATCGATCGGAATCGTTGCGACAGTCGTGACTGCGCCGGCGATGAGCACCACGACATCGAGTAACGAACAACGGAAACCCGGCGCGAACGTGCGTGCGGTCATGATCACGGCACCGGACTGTTGCGGTAATCCAGCGGCGGCGGTTGATCGGGCAGCAGCAGCGGCTGATACGGACGGTTGGCCCGTCGGCTGGCGTGTTCTTTCTTCGCCGCGGTGATGGTCTCGGGATGTTCAATCAGCTCCCATGCCGATGAGGCCAGCGTTTTCGCCGCGAGCAGCATCCCTTGGCGGCCGAACGTCGTCCCGCCAGCCGCGACCGCCTGCCAGCAATGGGCCGGCGTTCCGGGGACCCAGCACGTGGTGCTGAAGCCGACTGTCGGGACCACCCATGAGACATCACCCACGTCGGTCGAGCCCTTCGTCACCTCGCCGCCGCTGTCGATGACATCGTTCAACTTTTCCAAGGCGACGGGCTTGGCGAGCGTCTCCTGAATCCGCAGCGCGAACGCGGTTTCCTCCGGCGTGTATTGGAGTTTTGTGAGCGATTTCAGTTCCTTGAACACGATCTCTGCGAGCGTTTCGTTCGGCAGGATTTCCATCGTGCCGCCGAGATAGTGGACTTCAAGTTTGGTCTCGGTCGCGATCGCCGCTCCTTCCGCACACTTCACGAGTCGCGGATACAGTTTCTTCACGACCTCGTATTGCGGATGCCGGACGTAGAAATAGATCTCGGCAAAATCGGGCACGACGTTCGGAGCACCGCCCCCGCCGGTGATCGTGTGATGGATCCGCGTGAAGTCGGGCGTGTGCTCGCGAAGCAACTCGCTGGCATGTGCCGTCAGTTCGACCGCATCGACGGACGACCGGCCCTGATCCGGAGCCCCGGCGGCGTGAGCGCTCGTTCCACGAAAGCGGAACTTGACCGCCGCGCGGGAGAGGCAACTCGCGTCTCCCGCCGCATTGCGCGACGACGGATGCCAATGCAGCACGACATCGCAATCGTCGAACAGCCCGGCTCTCACCATGAAGGCCTTCGCCGCGCCCCCTTCTTCCGCAGGGCAACCATAGACGCGGACTGTGCCGCTTTTGCCACTGGCTCTAAGTTGCTCGGCGAGCACAATCCCCGCCGCCATCGATGCCGTGCCAAACAGATGATGTCCGCACGCATGGCCGTAACCGTTCTCGCTGGGCCGCGCGAGACGTTCGGGCTGCGCTTCCTGTGCGAGCCCGGGCAACGCGTCATATTCACCGAGGATGCCGATCATCGGCCGCCCGCTTCCCGCGGTGGCAATGAACGCCGTGGGGATCTCCGCGACGCCTCGTTCGACTTTGAAGCCCGCGTGCTCCAGCGTCTCCGCCAGTAACGCCGCTGACTTTGTCTCCTGATACCCCGGCTCCGCATACTCCCAGATTTTTTTGGCAATCGACCAGTCATCGTCCGCGCGCTGCTCGATCGCCGCGGTCATCGCTCCTTTGGCATCGGCCGCCATCAAAGGCGTAATGGGGAACAAAGTCACTGTGACGGCGATGAAAGCGCGGACGAACATCGAACGGTTCCTTGAAAACGAAGACGAACCGCCATCATGTCGACTTGATCGGCTCGCCGCTATTCATCATCGGGGTGGCCGGGGCTGGACCGAAGGGAAGCCCCGGTAGGGACAGCGCCGAGCCCACCGGGGCTTCGCGAATACGCTCCAGCCCCGGCCACCCGCCGACTTCGCTTCGTTTGCCGTCGGCGGTCCGTGCGGTGATGATACGCGACAACGATTCCGCCTCCGTGAGGACATTTCATGACAGCACGCACCTTGATTGGTGGCCTGGTTCTCTGTTTCTCAACAGCGATCGGGACATCGGCTGCACCGGGACGACCGAACGTGGTGCTCATCGTCGCCGATGACCTCGGGGCGATGGACCTTGGCTGTTACGGCAGCAAGTTTCATCGCACTCCGCACCTCGATCGGCTCGCCGCCGAAGGCGTGCGGTTCACACAGGCATACGCGGCATGTCCGGTCTGCTCTCCGACACGGGCGGCGATCATGACAGGGAAATATCCCGCTCGGTTGAACCTCACTGACTGGCTGCCCGGCCGTCCGGATCAACCCGCGCAGCCGTTGAACCGCCCGGTGATTCGCCAGGAATTGCCGCTGGAAGAGATCACGATCGCCGAGCTGTTTCGTGATGCGGGGTATGCGACCGGGCACATCGGCAAATGGCATCTCGGCGGCGAAGGGTTCGGGCCGCTCGAACAGGGCTTCCAGACCAACATCGCGGGCGATCACACGGGCACGCCGTTGAGTTACTTCGCCCCCTTCCGCAAGAACAACCGCACGATGCCCGGATTGGAAGACGCCCCCGCAGGGCAGTATCTCACCGATCGCCTGGCGCTCGAAGCGGGGAAGTTCATTGACGCCCATGCGGACAAACCGTTTTTCCTGTATCTGCCGCACTATGGCGTGCACACGGCGCTGCAGGCTCCGGAAACGATGGTCGCGAAATATCCGCCCGCGGGACCGTTCACGGGGCAGCAGAACAATCCGATCTACGCCGCGATGCTGGAGTCGCTCGACAGCGCCGTTGGCACGGTTCTCGCTAAACTGCAGGAACGTAGCCTGCTCGACAACACCGTGATTATC
>DASRYX010000696.1:0-5925 GCA_035686985.1 Planctomycetaceae bacterium
CTGATGTTCATCGGCCAGGCGATGCCGAAGTCCGAAGCGTCGAAGATGGGTCTGAGCCTGGGCGAAATGCTCAAGGACGTCGGGCTGCTCGGCGGACTGGTTGTCTGTTTCCTCGTGTCGCTGTTCCTGGGTGACGTTCTCAGCCCGCTGTTCCCAAATAATCCCGAAATGGGCAAGTACGCGGGTTATGGCGTCGGAGCCGTTCTGCTGCTCGCGCTTGCCGCACTGACGAAAGGTTCCGCCGGTTCACCGCTGCTGTTTGTGCTCTTCGTCGTTCACGCGCTCGTGGGAGCCGTGGAACTCGGGACCGACGGCTGGATTCAGAATATCACCGGCAACATTCTCAGCTCGGGCGAAGGCAAGATTCTGTTCGTCTTCACCTCGGCGGTCATGTTTGCCCTGCGATTCTGTGCCGACTTCATTGAGAAGAAGCTCGGCTTCTCACCGATCGGCATTCTACTGACGTGTGCGATTCTCGCCTGCATCGGCTTGAATCTGACGGCGAAGGTCGATTCGTTCGCCCTCGCCCTGATCGCCTTGACGGTCTATGGGATCGGCAAGACGTTCTTCTGGCCTACGATGCTGGCCGTCGCGAGCGATCGGTTCCCGCGAACCGGGGCCGTCGCGATCAGCATCATGGGCGGCATCGGCATGCTTTCCGCCGGGTTGATGGGCGCGCCGGGCCTTGGATATTCGAAGGACCGTTTCGCCGGGGAGGCCCTGGTCAAGACGGACCCGGCGCTGTTTGAGGAATACAAAGCGGCCAAGCCCAGCACGTTCCTGTTCCTGCCACCGGCGACCGGTCTGGATGGCACGAAGGTCGGTGATCTGCAGAAGATCGACAAAGCCCAACGCACGCCGGAACAACAGAAAGTGATCGACGCCAGCATCGCCGGTGACCGCAAGACCCTGGTCGCCGACTCGTTCATCCCCGCGACGATGGCAGTGATCTACCTGATGCTGCTGATCTACTTCAAATCCATCGGCGGCTACAAGCCGATCACGCTTGCTGAAGTCCACAGCGGCACGGACCTCGGCACCGCCGAAAGCTGATCACTTTTCGAAACAGTGACCAAACACGAAGCCCGGCCTCCCCCTTGGACGCCGGGCTTCTGCGTTTCCATCTTGAAGTGATCAAACTTGTGAGCCCGGCTTGATCCGCGGTTGAGACCTTCCAGATCCACAATGAACCGACGCTCAATCAACAGTTGCTCGCGTCCGCAGCATCCAAGAATGCTGACGGCCGGGCATCAGCGGCAGGCCACCATCTATGAAAAAAGCAGCATGTCGCCTTCCGCGAGTCTGAAGCCGCGCCCCACTCTCTGTATAGATATCGTTGTGCCGACCACCCGACAGCCGCGACTGACAAGCTCCGTCATCCCGATCTGAGTGGGTTTGGTTACCGTGCCCAGCCAATCACTTCGCTCGCATCGCCGCTGGATCTCGTTCATGATCTTAGATTGCGTGTCAGAGCGACGGCATGCTTTGAGGTTACCATGAAACGTGATCAGCACCGTACCAGCGAAATCGCCTCTCAGGCCGAAGCCAGCGAACAAGATGGATTCGTGCGGGTCCGGGGGGCTCGCCAGCATAATCTCAAGAGCATTGATGTCGACATCCCGAGGAATCGCTTCGTGGTATTCACCGGGATTTCTGGTTCCGGGAAGTCTTCATTAGCGTTCGGAACGCTTTACGCGGAAGCTCAACGCCGTTATCTGGAGTCCGTCGCGCCGTATGCACGGAGACTGTTCCAGCAAATGGAAGCTCCCGATGTCGATCGTGTGGACGGCTTGCCGCCTGCCGTCGCGCTTCAGCAGCACCGCGGCGCGGCAACCACGCGCTCCTCCGTCGGCAGCGTGACCACGCTTTCCAATCTTCTGCGGATGTTGTATTCGCGGGCTGGAACTTACCCGCGGAATCAGCCGCTCTTGCACGCGGAGGCCTTTTCCACGAACACCCCGGAAGGAGCCTGTCCCGAATGCCATGGACTCGGCCGAGTTTACGAAGTTACCGAGCAGTCGATGGTGCCGGACGACCGCCTTACTATCCGTGAACGAGCGATTGCCGCGTGGCCGCCGGCGTGGCAGGGCCAGAACCTGCGTGATATCTGCGTCACGCTGGGATTCGACGTCGATAAGCCGTGGCGGAATCTTTCAAAGAAAGACCGTCAATGGTTGCTGTTCACGGACGAGCAGCCGACCGTTCCCGTCTATGCCGGATTGGTTCCAGAAGAAGCTCGGGAAGCACTCCGTCGCAAAGACACGCCGAGCTACCAGGGGACCTTTACGAGCGCCCGACGTTACGTGCTGCACACGTTCGCCACGTCGCAAAGTGCGCTGATGAAGAAGCGCGTCGCGCAATACATGCTCAGTCGAAATTGTCCGCTCTGTGATGGGAAACGACTGCGTGTCGAAGCACTGTCGGTGAAGTTTGCAGGGCTGGATATCACCGAGATGTCGCGTGTGCCGCTCAAGCGGTTCGCCGGACTCCTGCAACCGTACACAGATCGGACGGCCCCGGGATGGTCGAGCCTCGCCGGGAAACATCCGGAACAGGCGGTGGTGACGCAGCGAATCACCAGCGATCTTCATCACCGCATCGAAGTCCTGCTCGATCTGGGGTTGGGGTATCTGACTTTGGAACGAAATACGCCGTCGTTATCCCCCGGCGAACTGCAAAGATTGCGACTGGCAACGCAGGTGCATTCCAACCTGTTCGGCGTTGTCTATGTTCTGGACGAACCGTCGGCAGGACTGCATCCGTCCGACACGGAAGCCTTGCTACGGGCACTCGACCGGTTGCGGGCGTCGGGCAACTCACTCTTTGTTGTCGAGCACGACCTCGATGTCATCCGGCATGCGGACTGGATCGTCGACGTGGGTCCGCGTGCCGGTGAGCAGGGCGGGCGAGTCCTCTACAGCGGTCCGTTCCAAGGTCTGGCGCAGGTCATAGAATCCGAGACCCGTCGGCATCTGTTCGACGCAGCTCCACCAGCGAAGCGCGCACCCCGGTCGTCGCACGGCAGGCTGAAGCTCGCCGGAGTCACGCGGAACAACCTGTCTCAACTCGATGTCGAGGTTCCACTCGGTGTCTTCACAACAGTGACGGGGGTCTCCGGCTCGGGCAAATCCACGCTCGTGAGCCAGGTTCTGGTCGAACTGGTGAGCGAGGCGCTGGGACAGACTGTGGTCGAGAACGATGAAGATGAGGATGACATCGACTTCTCGGACGCAGTGTCGACCGAAGGTCGGATTATGGATGGCCTGCATGGAATCAGACGACTGGTGACCGTCGACCAGAAGCCGATCGGCCGCACGCCGCGATCGAATCTGGCAACCTATACTGGGCTGTTTGATCCTGTCCGGAAACTCTTTGCGGCTACGAAACTCGCCCGATCCCGGCGATACAGTGCCGGACGGTTCTCATTCAACGTGGCGGAGGGCCGTTGCGAGCATTGTCAGGGGGAAGGGGTGGTGATGATCGAGCTCCTGTTTCTGCCCAGCGTGTATGCCCCGTGCTCCGTTTGTCACGGGACTCGCTACAACGCGAAAACCCTCGAAGTGAAGTATCGGGACCAATCCATCGCCGATGTGTTACAGATGACGGTGGATGCCGCAAATCAGTTCTTCAGCGACGAGCCGTCGATCGCGCGCTCACTGACGCTGTTGCAATCCGTCGGACTGGGTTATCTGCGACTCGGTCAGTCCGCAACCGAGCTCTCCGGTGGCGAAGCCCAGCGGATCAAGCTCGCGACCGAACTGCAGCGCACTCAACGGGGACACGGGTTGTACGTGCTTGATGAACCGACAACGGGTCTGCATCCGACCGACGTCGAGAAACTCATGGCACAGCTCGACCGACTGGTCGAGGAAGGTCACTCCGTGGTCGTCGTCGAACACGATTTGTCCGTCGTCGCGGCCAGTGACTGGGTGATCGAGATTGGTCCCGGAGCCGGCGAAGAAGGCGGCCGAATCGTCGCCGCCGGAACTCCGTCCCAGATCGCCCAACACTCACACAGCCAGACAGCGCCGTATCTGTCGCGGTATCTTCGCCAGTACACCAGTGGAAATGGTTGAGGCTGCATGATCCGTCCTGGTTCGCCCTCTGCTGATTGTCTGGGCACCAGTGTGGCAGCGTTTCCTTCAGACTTTTGACGGAAACGGTCAGGGAAACGCCGCGGTATGTCACTTGCGATCGGGATGTCGACCAGCTTCGCAGCCTTTCTCTCAGCGAGATCGAGCTGTCGTCGCGCGCCGACACGCACCCGTTTTAATGCTGAGGCAGCGGTGTTCAACACGGCGGCGATCAGTTTTCAACGGCATCTGAGTCGAGCGTGTTTCATCCAAGCAACTCCTCAATTTTGGGATCGCATAATGGGCTCGGCAGGAAGAGGGGTGCCCGTCGAGTTCCTTGATGCGGCAGCAATCAGCCAACGCTGGGATCTTCCACGCTCCCGCCGCGATTTACTCCTCGCTCGCTGGTGAAGTGGATCCCTACCGGCTTACCCACGCACTGCTGAAACGCGTCGTCGCCTTCGGAAGCAAAGTCTTTGATCGCACCGCCATCCGGAAGTGGAACTCAGACGGGAACGGAGTCCCGATGGAAACGGAACACGCTGAAGTCTGCGCGAGATGGAGAGTCATCGCCGCCGGGTATGAAAGTGCGACATTCTTGCCATCGCCGGTGGCGAAGCCCATCAACATCTACGCCTTCGTCAGTGAACCGGTGACCTCGTTCGACGGGTGGACGGATCGCTGTCCAATCTGGGAGACCGCTCGACCGTATCTCTATTTGAGAACCACACGAGACGGACGCATCCTGGCGGGCGGCAACGACTCACCGTCCGCGGATCCCGATGCGGGACCGTCTGCTGCCGGGCAAGGTTAACGAACTATCCGCACGTGTGAAATCCATGATTCCTCGAATTGATGTTGCCGTGGATCATTCCTGGCGTGGCACCTTCGCTGAAACCAATGACGGCCTGCCTATATCGGCGAACATGACGAGCGTCCGGGATTGCTGTTCGCGCTCTGTTACGGTGGCAACGGCATCACCTACGCCGCGCTCGCCGTATCGATTCTAAGCGACCACGTTCTCGGCAAGACGCATCCACTCGCAAGGGCGGTCGGCATTGAGAGCCAATCCCAGAGCGGAGCTGCGGGGTCACTATAAGCCAGACTTACGATTCCCGACAGCCAATCTATCTTCACGGGGCCGCTGTTGGTTACAGCGGATGACCGATCTTCGGCCGCTTCCCCTTTCGCTTCAAACCACGCTTCAATGGGGCCGCTGTTGGTTACAGCGGATGACGTTCGGCGTTTCTCAAAACTCCCCGGCCCGCTGGTAACGCTTCAATGGGGCCGCTGTTGGTTACAGCGGATGACGTTGGACGGCATCAGGCACGGGATTTGATAGCGGCGGGCTTCAATGGGGCCGCTGTTGGTTACAGCGGATGACGATGCTGCTGATGCAGGCGGTGAGGCTGTAGAGACAGCGCTTCAATGGGGCCGCTGTTGGTTACAGCGGATGACTGGCCGAGAGGCTGAGAGAGGTGATCGGATATGAAGGTGCTTCAATGGGGCCGCTGTTGGTTACAGCGGATGACCAAACGCAAAAGCTGTTCTTCGGGCCTTCGTAGTAGCTTCAATGGGGCCGCTGTTGGTTACAGCGGATGACGCTCTTCATCGCGGATGGTCACGTTCATGGGGAGCAGCTTCAATGGGGCCGCTGTTGGTTACAGCGGATGACGCACGCGCATCGCGTGGCGTCCGCACCGATGGATTCCAGCTTCAATGGGGCCGCTGTTGGTTACAGCGGATGACACGCCCACAAATCGAAGCTGTACCGCAAGACGTTCCTCGCTTCAATGGGGCCGCTGTTGGTTACAGCGGATGACCCGTGGCGGTCAATCCGCACATTGAAGGC
>DASRYX010000697.1:0-5501 GCA_035686985.1 Planctomycetaceae bacterium
GAGATGGATCGTCTGGAAGTCATTAGCGACACCGGAGAGACATACACGATCTGCCAATTCCTGCGAATCACCCGAATCACCTATCCAGGTCAATCGATTGGCTCACGCATCAAACCCTACTGGCAGACTCAGAGCGGTTTCCGTGTCGAAAAGAAGTCGGATACCGAATTCCGTGTATGGCAGGGAGACGAGTGCATCGTTGTGCATCCCTTGAACCTCGCCGCTTCAACTCTTGACGCGTAAGACTCGATCAGATCCCGTTGTAAGGGGATCCACGAAAGAAGCCGCTGTTCGGAACCGATTGATATTGGACGTGCATCGCCGGGGACTCGATGACTTTGCTTTCCTTGTGAAGGGATTGCATGGCGAGATCGCACAACGTGCTCGTCAACAGCGTTCGTTCCACCGGATATGGCGACTGGCCGGTGAGAAAGAACTGCTCGATGTTCCACGTCAACGGGTTGAAAAAGTTCGCCGCCGGCGGTGCGGGAAGGTAGAACCCGAACGCGACCGGATCGGCGTGTCCCTCGAGATTCGCGGCGAAGGCAAACTCCGAGGTCTGTTCGATCAGATTGATCACGGCACCCTTTGTGCCATCGTGGTATTCGATCAAGACTGCCAACGGATCGGCCACGTTATCGCGCACCGAGCCGACATTGTTGCTCACGGAGTACTTGAGCGAGGTTTCCATCAATCGCGTGGAGAATCTTCCTGCCGCCGCCGCTTCCCACACAGCGTTCCCGCGCAGCGTCTGGACACTCTTCACCCCAGTCTCGCCTCCCTTACGGCGTTCGAGCATGCACTGCAGTGATTCCAGCGCATGGAACAGATAGATCTCGACACTGCCGCGATCGAAGCCGAACGTGACCACGGCTTCGCGAAACGGTGTGCCCAGCGGCGGCTCCCGTTCCGGAATGCGCCACGTGACGGGCAATGATGAACCCGCCATCAAGCCGAATTTCATCTCGTGCGCCGTCCGCACCATCTCCGCGGCTTTGCGGTGATCGTACGACAGGTGCTTATCCACAAACACCGGCACACTGCGGCCGCTGGCACGGAAGACATCCACAATCTGTTGAAACAGTTCATACCGGGGATAGAGCACCTGGCCGAGCTCATTCAGCGGATAATCGCCGTGCTCGATGATCAGCAGCACGGCGTCGACATCGAGCGATTTCGGTCCCCCCAGCGCCGCCGCGACGGTGTCGCACACTTCGACATCAAACTGCTTGCCGTACGCCCGGCCCAGATCATCCTTTGGGTACTGATCGTTGTACATCCGCACGAGCTTCAAAGCCGGCTGGTGATGAAAGCCATCTTTGGTGTAGCCGTGGATCACTCGTCCGCAGATGTGATACGCGTGCGACCGCAATCGATAAATCGAATTGATCGCGGCCACACGCAGCGGCTTGCCCGGCTTGGTGACGGCTTCCGTTTTGTCAGCTGCCACGGTAGAGCCAACGGTGCTAGCGGCGACGGACAACGCTCCCGTGGCCAGAAAATTCCGCCGGGAGACCGAGGTGGGATCGCTCATCAATGCCGCTCCGCAAAGGGCCTGGAAAACTGCGGGACACTTTCCGTCCAGCGCAGCAACTGGTTGTATTTCGCCAGACGTTCACTCCGGGCGACCGAGCCAATCTTGATCTGACCAGCGGCGGTAGCGACGGCGAGATCGGCGATGGCCACGTCCTCGGTTTCGCCACTGCGGGCCGAAATGACCGCACGGTAACCATGACGTTGTGCCAGCCGTAACGTTCGCAACGTCTCCGTCAGCGTGCCGATCTGGTTCAATTTGATCAGCACAGCGTTGCCCACGTGAGTATCGATGCCACGCTGCAGACGTGCGGGATTGGTCGCGAAGAGATCGTCGCCGATCAGTTGCACTCGCCGTCCCAGTCGGGCTGTGAGTCGTTCCCAGCCGCTCCAGTCCTCTTCAGCCAATGCATCCTCGATGCTGACAATCGGATAACGGTCGCACCACTCCTCGAGACGGTCGATCATCTGATCAGCGGTCAGGCGTTGCCCGCCAGTCGCGGCGAGGTGATACGCCCCCTCGTGATAGAAGTGGGTGGATGCGACATCAATCGCGAACGCGAGGTCGTTCCCCGGACGCAGCCCGGCCTGTTCAATCGCGCGGATGATAAGATCAAGCGCAGCATCATTCGAGGGCAAACGCGGTCCGTACCCGCCTTCATCTCCGACAAGCGTGCCTTCAAACCCCGCGGTGTTCAGCACGCGGCCGAGTTCATGGTAAACGGTGACGATCCAATCGAGTCCCTCGACAAACGACGCGGCACCCACCGGCATCAGCAGAAAGTCCTGAAAATCAAGCTGACCGCCCGCGTGCTTCCCGCCGGAGATCATGTTCACCATCGGCAGCGGTAACGATGGTGACGGATTGTCGCCGTCATGTTCGCGTTCCCAGAGCTGATGAAAATAGGCAACAGGATTCATGCCCAGCGCATCGGCAGCAGCGTAGGCGGCCGCCAGCGAGGTCGCGAGAATCGCATTCGCGCCCAGGCGGCTTTTGTTGGGTGTGCCGTCGAGTGCAATGAGACGCTCATCGAGAGCCGCCTGCTGCGTCGCATCCCGCCCAATGAGCGCCGCGGCGATTTCACCGTTCACATTCGCGACGGCGTTTCGGACACCTTTCCCACCGAGCCGCGACTCGCCGTCACGCAGCTCGCACGCTTCCGCGGTCCCGGTACTCGCCCCCGACGGAGCAATCGCCCGGCAGGGTCGCCCCCCGGTGCAGGTGACTTCGGCCTCAACCGTCGGACGGCCGCGACTGTCGAAGACTTCACGAGCCGCGATGTTGGTGATGGCGGTCATCTTGGACTTCATTCATCTATAAATACAGCGCACGAACAGATCACACCGTCATCAGATCCAGGAACCATTCCGGGACGAGTTGCTCCCAGGTTGGCGGGGGATCGTACAGCCACGCGAGGGCATGCCGGCGGACAAAATCGCGCTGCGTGGCATCGGCAAGATAATCCACCGGGCTCTTGCCGTCGACGCGGGCCAGCAGACAACCCGCCAGATGTCGTGGCACACGCGTCGCCACATCCTCAGCGGAGAACTCCGAGCCCGCTGCATGAACCGTGCGGCGATATTGTGACCAGAACTGCGTGATCAACGCGACCGCCCGATTCTGATCGAACCGGGGCAATAACGTTTTCAGAAACAGATGACTGAGAAAGAAGCCGATGTCGAACGCCGGGTCGCCCCAATGGCCGGTTTCGAAATCGACCAGCGAGACACCATCCGGATGAATCAGCACATTTTTCGGGCTGAAATCCGCATGGACGAGACAACACCGATGCGCGGCCATCTCGTCGATGAGATCCGTCATCACCGATTCGAGATCCGGATGGACACGGGCGACGTATCGATAGAACGGATCGATTCGCAGTTCATCGAACAGCGACCAGTCGTCCGGATCGGGCAGGCAGTCGCGTTGCCCGAACGTGCTGGTATGCATCATCGCCAACAATTGCCCCAGACGATCCGCTACGGATGTATCGATGACACCTTGCAGCAACGATTCTTTCCACACGACATGATCAGCGCGGATGGCTTCGAGCCCCAGAGCATAGTTCGGCCGGTCTTCGAACAAGACCCGCGGCACGGTTATTGGCGGCAATTGCGGCACGAGCGCTCGCAACACATCTGCCTCACGGTAGATTCGCTCGCAGCGGCTCAACCACTCAATTTTCGTCCGCAGTTGCGGCCGCGATTGCTTCACGACAAACGATGGATGACCCGTACGGTCCACGCGAAGAACGAGATTCGACACCCCCCACGCCAGTGGTCGCACCACAATGGGTTCGTCGGCGGACACATGGCCCTGCTCGACCAGATACGCCGGCAGGGTTTCGGGGGTCAGCCAGCGCGGTTCACTCATCAGTATCACCGCGCCTTCAGCAGATGGTTCGTGAGTTCTTCAGCGTCGGCGTAGTCCGGAATGATCAGGTGCGCGCCGGATTCGACCAGACGGTCCCGTTTCCACGGTTCCAACTGGCCGGAGCGATGAAGCTCATCGCTGGCGACACCGATAGACAAGCCGCCGAGTTCCGAGGCATCGAGCGTTTCCACGACGCCATCACCCACGCCGATGAAGGCCTGCCCTGTAATGCCGTGGCGCGACAGCAAGTCACGCATCACTTGACGCTTGGAAAACGCGGCCGGATCAATCCCCGGACCGAAAATGCGGCCCTCGAAGAAATCGGCAATCTGCAGGATCCGCGATTCTTCTTGGATGAATTCGATTTCGGTACCGCTCGCCAGGGTGAGTTCGACTCCGGCGTTGGCCAGTGCCGTGAGAAACGATCGCGCTCCGGGAACGAGCAGATCATCGGGTGTAGCGTCGCCGGAACGGATGCGGGCTTTGCGTTCCTCCACCCGCAGGCCCAGCCGCCGCAGATATTCCCGGTGATATTGCGATGGATCGTCCGGCTGCCCGCCCCGCGCACTGATCTCTTCCGCGAACCGCCGCATCTGATAGATCGTCGGCTTACCGTTGAGCCCGAGCACGTAGTGCCGCACGTAAGCTTGAAGCGTCCGCGGGTCTTCGGTTGTCCTGGACAGGGTGCGGAGTTGGTCAACCATCATCGAGACCATGATGTCGGTCCAGCCGCCGCGCACGAGACTGAGCGTCCCATCAAAATCAAAGACGGCGCAGCGTGGCGGCGTAGCCCAACTCCACGGGCGATGCCATGTCCAGCGGCTTTCTGGCAACTCAGAACTCACGAAAGCTCCCTGCATTCACAACTCGGCTCTCAAGCTTGGTCCGGACGATTGACGAGATAGATTCCCCCCGCGACGGCCACGCCCCCGACCAGCAAGGCAACGGAGAGATGATCTCCCCGCAGCCATGAGCCGAGTAGCATGCCCACCAGCGGTGTCAGAAAACTGAAAACAGCGATCCGCGATGCAGAGTATTGTCGCAGCAGCTGGGCCTGCAACGCAAAGCAGACGCCGCCCACCAGCACGCCCTGGTAGATCAGTCCGGCCGCTGCCGGGACCGTGACCTGCGTGAAATCGGGGCGTTCCCAAACGGCGGCGGCGATAGCGAACTGCGCAACAGCGACGACATCATGCCAGAAAATCAGCTCGGTCGGGCCGATGACTCGCAGGGCAAACTTGGTGTAGACGAATTTCACTCCCAGCAGAAATGCGCTGAAGAGGAGCATCGCATCGCCGATCACACTCGGCGGATCATTCTGTGCGACCGCCCCAAACGATGTCGGCCCTAACAGCGCTCCGACTCCGACCGCCGCGACGAGCAGACCGATCGCTTTCGATGTGGTCAACCGTTCTGTTTTCAGAAAGACCTGCTCCAGGCCCACGACCCAGAAAACAAACGTGTTCACAAATAGCGAGGCATGCGACGAACTCGTCCAGGCAGCGCCGAAGGTGAACGTGGTGATCTGCAGAAACAGCAACGTCCCCGCGATGACGATTGGAACCAGTTGCCGCGCCGTGACACGGAATGAGAC
>DASRYX010000698.1:0-4868 GCA_035686985.1 Planctomycetaceae bacterium
GCCCGCGACCGGTGGCTTCGACCGCGTGAGCCACGATCTTGCCCGCACGGCGCAGCCGGTTGATGTCATAATCACTGAGAGGCAACCGCATGCCCTGCACGTGCAGGCCGACATCCACGGTTCCGGCTACGAACCCGTCGCTGGCAACTTTCCGGCCGCGACAGAGGTCCGCAAGCATTGAGGCCCGCGGCTCGGTCCACGCCCGTTCCTTCAACTGGAAACCGAGCCCCGCGGCGAGATGTTCGCAGTAATGCGTGGTCTCGGCGTTGTTGCAGACGATGACCCGCGCGTCCGGGGTCACGAACAATGAGGCGATCGAACTCGCGCCGCAGCGTGTCGGGTGATCACTCGCCATCATCCAGGCGATGTTCGCCGGCGATTGCAGCAGCAGCGCGGAGTAGCCCTCATCTTTGAGGAAGTTCCCCACGGCCTGATGCCGGCGCGCGACTTCCGTCATGCGCTCGATGTCTACAGTCGCAAATTCCGCCGACGAAAGCGGTACTGAATGTTCCAACGTCACCAACGCCATCCGGATATTTCCTCGGAACGGGCACTGACGGGCAACAACGATTGTCGCTTTGGTGAGGGGAAAGCCAGAAGAATGACGACGAATACAATGACAGGCGAAAGTGAACAATATCGATCAATGCAGTATACAAGTTGCGGACGCGATTTCTCGCGATTTACCGGAAATCGGGTCCACATTTGGCAGAATTTGGCACCGATAACGGTTGTGGGAAGCAGAAGGATGGCACGCCAGGAAGCCGATCGCGAAGACCTGTTCGCGGAGGCGGTCACTTTGACGCGGCGGTGGGAAGGAACTATGCCCGCCTGTTCAGATACCATCCTGGCGGGATTCAAGACCAACGGCGACTCGTCGTTCTACTTCGGTCCAGATCGGGTGTACCACTTCGATGACGCGGGTCGTCTCCGGCGGGCATACGTCGCCGGTTTTCTGTATCGTTCCCAAGGGGACGTGCTGAGCCGCCTGCGCCGCGAGCGGACGGCAACGGAGACCGCACTTCTGCGGAGCGAACTCACCGCAGACGAAAGCAGGGTCTTTCGAGACGAAATGACGGCCAACCTCTCCCAATTGCGGCACGCTTTCGGTGAGAGCACGGCGGTCACCTTACGGCGTTTCCCTGACGACGATGTGCCGTTGAAGGCCGACTTGGGCATCATGCTCGACACCATCATCGCCGCAAACCCGTGGTTGTCCCCGCCGCTTGTCCGCCGCCGAGAGTAAGTGATGACTGGTCAACAACGACTGCTGATTTTCGGGTGCGGCTATCTGGGCGAGCGCGTGGCCCGGCGGTGGCACGCACTGCAGCGCCCCGTGATCGCGGTCACGCGCTCAGCCGAACGGGCGGCAGACTGGCAATCCCGCGGTTGGTTGCCAGTCGTGGCCGACGTCGGCGATCCCTCGACGCTGCGTGGTCTTCCGGAGGCCGACACGGTGCTGTTCGCCATCGGTTATGACCGCCAGGGATCGTATTCGCAGCGGGCGATCTATGTCGACGGTCTCGCGGCGGTGCTCGAGGCGATGAAAAATCGCTGCCGGCGGTTTCTGTACGTGTCGAGCAGCAGCGTTTACGGTCAACACGACGGCGAATGGGTCGATGAGACCTCGCCGTGCGAACCGACGCAACCGGGCGGACAATTGTGCCTGGAAGCCGAAGCGCTAGTTCATGCGGCGTTCTCTGCTCCGGGAACTGGCGTCGTATTGCGGTTCGCCGGGATCTACGGTCCCGATCGTCTCCTTTCTCGCATAGAATCCCTGCGAACGGGACAGCCGCTCACGGGTCGACCGGACGCGTGGTTGAACCTGATTCATGTCGATGACGGGGTGAGTGCCGTGATCGCCGCCGCAGAAGCAGCGCAGCCTTCAGACTGTTATCTGGTGAACGATGATGAGCCGGTTCCACGGGGCGACTATTACCGCCACCTTGCGGCGATGGTGCACGCCCCGCCGCCAACGTTCGACGAAACCACGCCCTCCCCCCGCGGCAGCGGCGGTCTCAACAAACGCTGCCGCAATGTGCGCATCCACAAGGAACTGGTCCCGCACTGGCGATTTCCGACGTACCGTGAAGGATTGGCAAACGCGCTGGGATATCCCTCTTCCGCTCCAACGGGCCCAAAGAGCAGTTGAGTCTCGCGATGCATGCTCATTCAGCGTTATCATTGAGCACGTACCACGCCTTCACTGGATTCCACTGATGCTGCACTCGCCCCTTCCCACTCATCGCCGGGCGTTTTTGTCGACGTTGGGTCAGGGGTTTGGCGGACTGGCGCTGGCGGCGATGTTGCAACGTGACGAAGCCACGGCGGGGCAAACCACGGGAGTGCTGGGCGGGGTGCTGCATCATCCCGCGAAGGCGACGCGTGTGGTGCAGCTCTTCATGGCCGGCGCGGCGAGTCATATCGACCTGTTTGATCACAAGCCCGAGCTCGAAAAACGTAACGGTCAACCGTGGGATCCGGGCGAGAAAGTCGAGCTCTTCCAGAACGGTCACGGTGCGACGTTTGCCCCGGCGTGGAAATTCCAGCCGTATGGCGAGTGTGGCAAGCCGTTGAGTGAAGTCGTCGCGCCGCTCGGGCGCGTCGTGGATGACATGGCGTTCATCCACAACCTCGTCGGCAAGCAGGGCGTGCATTCGTCGGCAACGTTACTGCAGACGACCGGCTTCCAGATGCCCGGCTTTCCCGGCATGGGAACGTGGGTCAGTTACGCGCTCGGCAGCCTGAACGACAACCTGCCGACGTTCGTCGTGTTACCCGATCATCGCGGGTTTCCTTCGAACGGGCAGAAGAACTGGGACTCCGCGTTTCTCCCGGCGGAACATCAGGGGACGCTCATTCGGCCCGGCAGCGAGACGCCGATCGCCGATCTGTTCGCATATAAAAACAACTTCATCACGGCGGAAAGCGAACGCGCCGGGCGAGATGTCTTGCAGCGGCTGAATGAAAAATACGTTGCGGAACGGCCGGGCGACAGCCGCCTGGAAGCCCGCATTCGCAGTTACGAACTCGCCGCGAAGATGCAGCTTTCCGCCCCGGAAGCACTCGCGATTCAGGGGGAGCCGCAGCATATCCTGAAGCTCTATGGTCTCGACCATCTTCCCGCCGTCTGGCCCAGTGAGATCAACGCTCCGGAAGAGATCGCGCACTTCGGCTTGAAGTGTCTCGTCGCGCGGCGGTTACTCGAGCGCGGCGTGCGGTTCATTCAGATCTGGTCGGGCAATGACAACAGCTTCCCACGGCGGAACTGGGATTCACACGAAGACGTGCCGCGCGATCACGGCCCGCTGGCGCTGGGTATGGCGACCGGTGCGGCGGCGCTCATTCAGGACCTGAAACAACGCGGCATGCTCGATGACACGCTGATCTTGTGGACCACCGAATTCGGCCGCATGCCGTGTGCGCAAGCCGGCAAGGGACGCGATCACAATCCGTTTGTCTTCACCAACTGGCTCGCCGGCGGCGGCATCAAGGGCGGGACGACCTACGGGCCGAGCGATGAATGGGGTTACAAGCCGCTCGACCGTACCAACCCCACGCAGGTGTATGACATTCACGCGACGATGCTGCATCTGCTCGGCATCGACCACACGCGGCTGACGTTCCGCAACAACGGCATCGACCGTCGCCTGACCGACGTGCACGGCCACGTGATCAGCGATCTGATCGCGTAGGGTCCGCTGTGCGGACCAGCTTAATTGTTGATGCAGAAGATGGTCCGCACAGCGGACCCTACAAGACTACTCCACCCTGAGCAGCAATGTCTTGAGATACTCCGTCTCCGGACATTGATGGCCGATAGGATGATCGGGCGACGCCCCGCCCTTCACCAGCAACTGCACGGTGCGGCCGACATCATGCGCGGCGGCGAAGACCAGCCGCATGAACTCATCGCCGGAGAGCAACCCCGAACAACTGCACGTCATGATGATCGCCCTGGGGGTCGCCAGCTGGCATGCCAGCCGGTTCAAATCGAAGTATTTCCGTTTCGCTTCCGAGGTTTCTTCGCGAGTGCGGATCAGCTTGGGCGGATCAAGCACGATCGCTTCGTACTGCTTGCCGTTCCGCAACATGTCGCGCAGATAGGCAAACGCATCGGCCTGCACAAACTGGGCTTTGACATGGTTCAGCCGGGCGTTCTCGCGGGCCATCTGCATGGCGGCGTCATCGAGTTCCACGCCGGTGACTTCCCCCGCGTTGCCGAGGCGCAGCGCCTGAATCGAGAAGCCTCCCGTATAACAACACGCATCGAGGACCGAACGACCGGCACACAGCGATGCGAACCGCTGTCGATTCTCACGCTGGTCGCAATAGAAACCGGTCTTGTGACCGCCGGTGAAATCGATCTTGAACTTGGTGCCAAACTCCTGCACGGTGACCTTTACCGGCGCGTTGTCCGACCCCGTGGTGTCGGCGGTGAAGCCTTCGTGCAGATCGCTCGCCGGGGCACAACGCAGAATGACGTGCTGCGTGTCGCACAGCGGGGCAAGCACATCCGCGATCGCTTCCGCTCGCTGGTACATCCCGATGGTGTACGCCTCGATCACGAGACATTCGCCGAACTTGTCGACGATCAGCCCCGAGAGTCCATC
The DNA here is from genome assembly GCA_035686985.1 of Planctomycetaceae bacterium. Taxonomy (GTDB): domain Bacteria; phylum Planctomycetota; class Planctomycetia; order Planctomycetales; family Planctomycetaceae; genus DSVQ01. Next base: position 4,614 of record DASRYX010000698.1, read on the forward strand.
GGCTTCCGCATGAATCACGCGGTAGGCGTTCGTGACCTCATCCAGCTTGAGCAGATCACGCCGCAGGGAAACCGCCGATCGACACTTGGCAGCCCACCATTCGTCATCGGGTTGCTTCGGCCCCGGTTGCAGCAAACGCACCGCGATCTCGGCGTGCGGGTTGAACAAACCCCAGCCGAAGACATCGCGGGCGACCATCAGTTTAACCCAGTCGCCGGGCATCGCCGATGAAGGGAACTGTCCCAGCCGTTTGCG
>DASRYX010000699.1:0-9443 GCA_035686985.1 Planctomycetaceae bacterium
ATGGCTGAACTCGCGCGTCGCGGCGCAGTTCACCACGGTCTCGCCTTCCTGCAGCGACAGCAGGTTGACCATCGCCCGGCCTTTGCTCACGCGGCTGCCGAGCGGCAAGTCGTAGATTTTCTGCCGGAAAACGCGGCCGGTGTTCGTGAAGAACAGCAGCCAGTCGTGCGTGCTGGCGACATACAGATGCGCCAGCGCGTCATCCTCTTCGGCTTTCGCCCCGGTGATTCCCTTGCCCCCACGATTCTGCGCCTGGTACGTGTTGAGCGGCAGCCGCTTCACATACCCGCGCTGCGACAGCGTGACCACCATCGTCTCTTCGGCGATGAGGGCTTCACGGTCATAATCACCGAGTTCTTCGTCGGTGATTTCCGTGCGGCGCTTGTTGCTGTATTTGTCCTTCAGGGCCTGCATGTCGTCGCGGACCACGGCCCGCATATTCGCTTCGTCGGAGAGAAGCCGCAGATATTCATTGATGTCGGCGAGGAGCTTCGTGTGCTCATCGCGCAGCTTTTCTCGCTCCAGATTCGCGAGCGAACCCAGCTGCATTGAGACGATCGCTTCGGATTGATTCGCCGACAGCGAAAATCCTGACGGCAGATTCTCTGCAATCCCTGCACTGCTTTCGTTTCGCCCCTGCCAATACTCGTCCAAAAATGCTTGATAGCCCACTTCGCCAAGAGCGCGGGCCACCAGCGGTGCAGGAATCTGAATCTGCTGCAGCCGATCTTTGGCTTCCGCGCGACTGGGCGAGTTACGGATCGTGCTGATGACCTGATCGAGGTCGATCTGCGCAATCAGCAAGCCTTCGACCGTGTGTTTGCGCTTGCGAGCTTCACTGAGGAGGAACTCGGTCCGGCGGCGGATGACCGTCACACGGTGCCGCAGAAACTCGCCGAGCATGTCCTTGAGCGTGAGCAACTGCGGACGATTGCCGACCAGCGCCAGCAGAATCATGCTGAAGGTCGTCTGCAGCGGCGAATACTGGAACAGCTGGTTGAGGACGACCTCCTTGTCCCCATCGCGCTTCAGCACAACATGCAGCCGCACCTGCCACGGTGGCAACGTACGGTCGGTGAGATCGATAACGCGCGAGATGCCCTTAATCTTGTCATCCCGCACAAGCTGTTCGAGCTTCTCGCGGATGCGGTCGCGGGTTTCGAGATACGGGATTTCCGTGATCTCGATGATGTCCGTGTTCTTCTCAGTAATGAAGCGTGTTCGCGCCCGCACGGTGATCGTCGACCGGCCGGAAAGGTAACCGGCGCGGGAACCGAGCTTGCCGCAGATCAGACCGCCCGTCGGAAAGTCCGGCCCCGGGATGACCTCGCACAGTTCATCCAGCGTGCAGTCAGGATTATCGATCAACATCGTGACCGCGTCGCAGACTTCACCGAGATTATGCGGCGGGATGCTGGTTGCCATGCCGACCGCGATGCCGCTGGAGCCGTTCACCAGCAGATTGGGGAACCGGCTCGGCAGCACGACCGGTTCACGATTGCGCTGATCATAGGTCAGGACGAAATCGACGGTATCGCGCTTGATGTCATCGAGCATCTCCGATGCCACCGACGACAGCCGCGCTTCGGTATACCGCATGGCCGCCGGGGGCAGACCCGCGAGGGAACCGAAGTTGCCCTGTTTGTCGATCAACGTTTCGCGCATGTTCCAGTTCTGGGCCATGCGGACGAGCGTGGGGTAGACGGAACCTTCGCCGTGCGGGTGGTAGTTCCCGCTGGTGTCGCCGCATATCTTGGCGCACTTCACCCGGCCGGAACTGGGGCCGAGGTTGAGGTCGTTCATCGCCACCAGAATACGGCGTTGCGACGGCTTCAAACCGTCGCGGACATCCGGGAGTGCGCGGCTGATGATCACGCTCATGGCGTAGGTGACATAGCTCGTTCGCATCTCGTCCTGAATCGCGACCGGCAGCATGCGGCCGTCGGGAATCAAGGCGTTTTCGTCAGCGTCACCGGTCGACAAGAGCAGAACTCCTCGCGTCAGCACACCACCGGGAGGAGAGTCGTTGCAACTCTTTATAGAACAGGCGCTTCCGTCACCGCCTCTTCGCTCACCGGAAGCGTATCAGTGTAGCAGAAATCGCCCGGTTTCTCAACGCACTGTGTGATCGCCTTGGGCCCTAAAAAAAGGACCGCGTGGCCCCTCTTTGAGGCACGCGGACCGAAATACCTGATTGAAGTCGCTTACTTCTTCTTCGGCTTGACCGTGAGATCGAAATCGAACGATTGCGGTTCGCCATCCTTCACCGTGACGACGTGCTTTGCGAGATCCGCCGGTGGGTTCACCAGGTCCGGCGGGAAGGACTCGAGCGCTCCGACATCGGTCACGTTTTTCCCTTCCGGAATCGGTGATCCATCGGGCATGGCGAAGCGGGAGAAGGTGACATAGTACGTTCCCGGTTCAATGCCTTTGGCCCGCGAACGGTGCATCAGTTCGTAAGTTCCGTCGGGCAAGGTTCCGCCGAATCCACCCGTTCCCTTGGTGTTGTCCCGTGGAACGAAATTGAGAGCCACGCCGGGCAGAGGCGTTTTGTTGACCAGCACCTTGCCGGCCACCGTCACGAGTTTCGGCGGCTTTTCGGTCGGACCCCCGCAACCGCTGAGAGCCACCGCGCCGAGCAGGGCGGCGACGGTCATAGGTAACCAGCCGAATCGACAGACGGCATGATCGAAATCGAGAGCAGACACGAGACGAATTCCTTCAATGATAAGTCAGGACAACAGTCCGCAGACTATCCGCCGCAGATCGATGGGGACGACCGAGTCATCCCCATCGACATCGCAGAGAGTGATGAAAATCAGGCTACGCAGCACACCCGGCGAATGATCAGAACTCGCCCATGATCTGGCCGTCGGCGATCGTCGCCAATCGCGTGCGGGTAATGGAATCGATGTTCTGGCTGACGAACCGGACGGTGCCGTCGCCAAGAAGAACATGACAGCCCCCCGTGTGCGAGCTGCCCGGCGAGCTGTGTTCGCCATTGCGATTCATCTGGTACTGAGCGTTCGGCGGTGACCGCCAAGTGCAGCAGGTGAAGTTGTTGATGCCGTAGCTGATGCCGAAGTCGACGCCGTAGCCGACGTGTGACGCACAGGCCCAGTTCCCGGTTCGACCGTCATCGACTTCGAGAGTCGTTTCCGTGAATGCCACGGTGTTGCTGAGGCCGTCGGTCACATCCCGCACTGTCGAGTACGAGTTGCAGCCGAACAGCCGTCGAGAAGCGATCCCTTCGTTGACCCAGTTTCCACTGGGGAAAGCGGCCCACCCGGTGATGCCGATGCTGAACTGATACGACGACCGGGCTGAGTTCGCGACACCGCAACCATACGTCGGGCCATTGATGGTTTCAAACTTCTGGCCGCTATCGGACGGGCAGAGCAGCATCGGCAGAATCGTTCGGGAGAGGTTTAGATTCGTGTTGATGTTCGGATCGACTCCGCCCATCACAGTGCCACCGCTGTTGTGCGTCCCGGTCGCCCAGTTGAAATTGAACTGATTGAACAGATTCGCCTGATCGAAGTACGGCAGCAGTCCCAGAAATCCCTTGTGGTTGGTGACGTTCGCCCCGGCAGCGCTGTAGCCCTGATTGGCCACGGCATACGGGAACACGCCGAAGGTATCGTGATAGTTGTGCAGCGCGAGCCCAAGCTGTTTAACATTGTTCTTGCATTGCGTGCGGCGGGCCGCTTCCCGCGCCTGTTGAACCGCCGGCAGCAATAGCGCAATCAGAATCGCAATGATGGCAATCACCACCAGCAACTCAATGAGTGTGAACCCCGAACGACGCGAGAGACGAAGCATCACTTCCACCTACCAAGAGAAAAGAATGAACAGCCGGGCGCACGGCAGAAGTTGCAGGCGATCATCAGCCTGCTGGTCGTGCTCAACGCAAGTCTCGTTCCCGCGTGGCTAGAAAGTCGCGAGCCAGGCGGAAGAGCGGTGTCAGCGATCGAAGCAAATCCAAGCGCCCGCGTGATATGCGCTGAGGTCTCCGGCGTCGATTATTGCACACGGATGGCGCGATCTGAGCGGGACCGCATCCTTCGCATTCAGCACGCTGGTAGAATTACTAGGCGAAGAGCGGGACACCAGTCTTTGAATGCGGCGTTTTTGCTATGGCAGCAGTGTTAACGTGACCCGCCGGACATCCATCACCGACTTTCCGGGGATGTCGAGCGCGCGCAGCGTCAGCGGTTTCGCCCCTTTTTCGAGCGTGATCTCCCCCAACTTCAGCGGGCGAAACTCCTTCATCTGCGATTCGCCGTGCGGACGGGGCAGCGTGTCCTGATTCGTGTACAGCGGCGGATCCCACGCTTCCTGGACACGACCAACGAGGCGATGCACTCCACAACTGAGCTCGATCTGTGAGCCAACATCGGCGGAGGAACAGGTGTAATCGAGCACCACTTCATATCGCCCGGTGGTGTGCACATCGAGCAGCCACACCATGCTGTCGTCCTTTGCGGTCCAATTGACGAAGTACGAACAGTTGGGCGCAGCACTGCTGCGACGGACACTGCCGCGCGGCTCACCGTCGCGCGCGGGCAGCATAGTAATGGGAAACTCGCGATAGCCCGCCGGAATCGGGCGCGGATCGACTGCATTGCCGCCCCCGGCTTTCTTACCAGCGGCTTTTGTCCCGGTCGCATTGACCGGCCGCTTGGCCAGCAGCACGGTCTCTTTCCACCGCGCAATCTCCTGCTGGAACTCTGCGGCGGCGGCGACGTGCTGGCTGTTCACCGGCGTTGTCTGCCCCGGATCGGCGAGCATGTCATACAAGTTCCCTTGATGATCCATCCGGAAGCGCTGACTGCGGGCGCTGACGTTCCCCGCCCATGTGGTGAACAGAAACCGGTCTGGCCACTCGACGGCCTGCTGCATCAACAGCGGTGAGAGATCGCGACCATCCAGCGGCTTGTCACCCACGCGCGGGATACCCGCCAGCGACAACAACGTCGGCAACAAATCGATCGCCCCGGCAATCTGCGGCACGGTAACATTTGCGGGAACCTTCGCGGGCCAGCGCAGGAAACACGTCGACCGCACGCCCCCTTCGTCCGTAGTTCCTTTGCGACCTTTCATGCCGCCGTTGTAGCGCCAGCTGTTCGGACCGTTGTCGGAAAAGTAGAGCACAATGGTGCTGTTCTTCAGCCCATATTCATCCAGTCTGGACAGCACGCGGCCGACGTTCGCATCCTGGTTCTCCATCATTGCTAGCACGCAGCGTGTCTCGTCGATGTCTTCCTGATCGGCGTTCGCCGCTCGCTGATCAATCTTCTGATCCTTCCACCGGTTCCAATCGTCCGGCGGTGCGGCCCAAGGGGAATGGGGCGTGGTGAATGGGATGTAGCACAGGAACGGCCGGGTCTTGTGGCATTCAATGAAGTCGAGCGCGCGATCAGTGCAGACATCGACGATGTAACCTTCGGTGCGAATCATGCGGCCGTTGTGTTCGAGCGGGGCATCGAAATACTCACCCCAATGCCCGGACGTGTGACCGAAGTATTCATCAAAGCCGCGGGCCATCGGGTGATAGGGCCATTGGGAACCATTGTGCCATTTACCGAACGCACCCGTCGCATAGCCCGCCGCTTTGAACGCGTCGATCACCGTGCGTTCGTCGAGATCAAGCCGCTCCTGGCCGGTGGAAACGCCACGGACACCGCCGCGCGAATGATATCGACCGGTAAGAAACTCGGCCCGCGTCGGGGCACACACCGGGCAGACATAGAACCGGTCGAGGGTCACCCCGCCCGCAGCGATCGAATCAATGTGCGGCGTGCGGACCATCGTGTTGCCATTACGGCTGTAATCGCCCCAACCGGCGTCGTCAGCGAGGAAGATGACGACATTGGGACGTGGGTTCTCGGCACTGAAGCTTATCGTAGCCGATAGCGCCACCATCATAATCGTGAGCAGCAGGGATCGGCGCGACATGGAGCGTGCCTTTGTGTGTGATTGCGGATGGAAGAGACCCACCCTTAAGTAAGGGTAGGCTTCTGGGATTTACAGCTTCACCGTGCGTTGTCCCGCGGATGTTCTTTCCTGCGGTTTGATGCCGGACAACGCAGCAACCTCGGGGCGATCACGGCCGACTTTCACCGCATACGGACCACTGCCATACACGCGCGGCTGGAAGCGATCGCCCTGCACGCGGATCGTGTAAAGAACCTCACCGGTGGTTTCATCGATGACCTGGACAACCGGATTCATCGCGCCTTCAAACTTCAGTTCCGGCAGATATCCCGTCACTTTGCGGCCGTCGTTGGCGTCCGTGGTGATGGTGATCGGCCAGCCGGGGAACTGGGCTTTGTCACCCTCGCGGGCATCGCTGAACCGCGGCCAGCATTCGAAGGTCACCGTCTGTTTCACTTTGTTGAAGCGCGCGATGCCGTAGCCATCCGCGCGTTGTTTCTCGTCTTGAATGTTCGGCGGATTGGCATACGCCAGCAGCGACATGCGATTACCAAGGCCATCCTTGAAATCCCCGGTCCACGGCAGAGGACTGTTTGCCACCGGATTCGGTCCCGGCAGTTCATCGAGCGGATGCCACCAGCGGCCGTAGATCGTATTGACAAGGGCCGGACTCGTGAAGCCGTACGGACCGTCGCCGAAATCCGTGATGCCGTGCTTCACCACGACAGCGAGATGCTGATCCCCACACAGGTGCGGCGCCCACGCCTTGCGAATGATTTCGAGCGCCCGATTCCGCGGCGTCTGCGGCCAGCCATTGCAGTCGAGGTCGGCGAGCAGGCGGCCGTCGCGCGTGCCGTGCATGTGCACCGCCCCGCAGAAAGCCGTCTGCGAAAGAACACACTTCATCGCGGCACCGGTCCAGTCCTGCGTCCAATCGTTGAGAAACTTCTCCTGCCGGGAACCCAGCAGTTCGAGGCCGGGCAGATCGATCGTCTTCGGATCATACGCGGGGTCATTAATGTGGTCGGGTCGCGGTCCCATTTGCGGGATCTTGCCCGCGGGACCCGTTTTGAACTTCCGGTCTTCGAGAATGGCGAAATCGATGCCGCCGAGAGTCATCTGTGTGAAGTAGACCGTGATGCCGCGCTCAACTGGCGCGGGGTCGACGGGATCGGGCAGATGCCACGACTGCTGCCGCTGGACCTGATTCACATACTCGACCGGATAGCGGTAACCGCCGTCGGCGTCACCCGGGATCGTCGAGCGTTTGCCGTTCTCGCCCCACAGATTTCCATGACCGACATCGTGATCATCGGGAATGCAAATGCATGGCCGGTCGCGCAGGATCTCCCGGAACTGCAAGCCGAATTCGATCCACCCGGCGGTATGTTCCGTGTGACGGTACGTCTGATCGCCGGCGAAGAACAGCAGGTCCGGATTCTGCAGTTTGAGATTGTCGATGATCTCCGGCCGTTGTCCGGTCGTACGACTCGAATTGCAGGACATATTCGCGACGACGATTTCGTCTTTGTCGATCGGGTCGCGACGGATGAGGCCGACGAACTCGGCGTCTTGGCCATGTCGCACCCGATAAACCACGTCACGCGTGTTGTCCCATTTCTCGAGACGGAAGTGCGCGTCCCAACCGGGGTACAACACTTCCGCCCGCGCGACCTCGGCCCATTCCCCGTCGCGATGCAGCTCCAGCCGCACCACGCGTTCCTCGCCCGGCTTGAGCGGAAACAGCTGGGCCGACAGTTTCAGCACGCCGTGATGATGCGTGTAGATCGCGAAGGCCACAACCTGATCACGGGGCACATCCATCGAAGGCGGCGGGTTCGCCTGCCCCTGCCCTTTGGCCTTGGCTTTCGCCTTGGGGTTCGCCGCCGCCGGCTTGTTCCACCACGTGCCCGTCGTGAGTGACTCCAGGTTGGGGAACTCGTCGCCGAGCGGCGTCGCTGATTGGGCGTCGAGCCATTCAGGAGTCAGCAGCAGTGAGCCCACGCCGAGCGCGGTCGCCTTGAGCGCGGTGCGGCGATTCATTTCCGTCATGAACGGTGAACTCCTCACATCATTTGTTTGCATCGGCTTCGCCCAGTTGCGGGCCGTTGTCTGGCGGCATCGATTCGTGCCAGGCGAGAACCGCTGTTTTCAATCGTGCAGTGACCTCGGGCTGCGTCTGCGCGACGTTCTCTTTCTCGGCGTGATCCGTCTGCAGATCGTACAACTCCGCGCGGCTGCCGTCGTAATCACAGAGCAGCTTCCAGCGGCCGTCGCGGATGGCGAGGTCGGGCTGCGGTTCCGACATCTTCGGTCCCGCAAACTTTCGGTCCGGCGGTCGCCTCCAGCAGATCGGCGTCTGACGCGACAAAGCCGCCTTGCCAATCAGAGTGGCCGAAATATCTTCCCCATCAAAAGTAACATTGGCGGACTTCTGAATTCCTGCCAGCGACAGCAGTGAGGGCACGAGATCAAATGCGGCGAAGACCGACGTTTCGTTGTGCCGTCCGCGCTGTTTCGCCGCGATGAGTCCCGGCCCCCAGGCAATCAGTGGTGAGCGGATGCCGCCTTCATACAACCGCGCCTTGGCTCCGCGAAATGGCCCCGCGCTTCCCGCCCCCGGTTCCGGACCGTTATCCGAGCACACAAGAATGAGCGTGTTATCCCGCAGCGCTGGTGACTGGGCGATGTGATCGAACAGCTTGCCAAGTTGTCGATCCAGCTCTTCCAGCACGGCCAGGTACTGATTCCGCTTGCCTGTCCGCCACTTTTCGACCGGCGGCCACAGGGGCGTGTGAACATCATCGGGCCAGAGATTCACATAAAACGGCTTGCTATTCCGCGCGGCGTCATCCATGAAGGGAATTGCAGCGTCGATGAACCCCGTCGTGATCTGCGATCGCTGCATCCAAGTGAAGGGTTTGCCGAGCCGCTCGGCGTCGCCCCAGATTTTGCCGGGATCTCGGTCACCCGGTTTGAGCGTCAGCGGCAACAGCTTTGGCCCCATCCCTTCAAAGTTGGTGAGCGAACGGTTGAAGCCGTAGTCGGTGATCGGCGGGGCGTCGTCGACGTCGCGCTGACCGCCGAGATGCCATTTTCCAAAATGACCGGTGGCATAGCCCTGCTGCTGCAACAGTCGTGGCAAAGTCGGCGCGCTCGGATCGAGCCACTGCGCCACGCCGCGGCGGTTGTTATCCGCGCGATTGTTAAGGAACGACGTAATCTTCCACCGCTGCGGATATTGTCCGGTCGTGAGAGCACACCGCGAAGGCGAACAGATCGGTGCATTGACGTAAAACTGTGAGAAACGAATCCCTTCAGCCGCGAGCCGGTCGACGTTCGGGGTTTTCGCGTCCGGATTGCCGAAGCAGGAAAAATCACCCCAGCCCATGTCGTCGATGAGTACGACGACAAAGTTTGGCGGCGCGGCGTGCAGTGCGGAAGGCATGCTCGCGTAAACGACCGCCAGTAGCAGGAAGAACTTCACGCCACGTCCTCAATAGAAC
>DASRYX010000700.1:0-4968 GCA_035686985.1 Planctomycetaceae bacterium
CCTGGCCCGGCAGTCCCGGTTCCAATGCCGGAGATTCCGCAGGGTCCGGACCCGCAATCGCTGCCTCAGCTGTAGAGCGTTGTTTCAGTCCTGAAACACTCTCAACAACAATCGACCGCATTCACGCAGGCCCTGTTCACAACGTTGAACAGGGCCAGCGTTGCTTTTGTTACTGGCCGTACGACTGTCACAACCGGAACCGTAGAAGTAAATGATTGACCGGTGACGACGTTACGCTCCCGGCCACGCTTCCCGACGTTGATCGCTGCATAAGAACCCATACGGAAGGCACCGGTTGTGCGGATCGTGCAGGTGGTGACGAAGAGCGCTCTCGGGCGATTCTGCGTCCCTCTTGGATGACCGTTCTCGTTGGCGGGCGTCTGAGTTCCTCAGAGAGCGATCGTGGCCGCGATCGCTCTTTTGACTTCCTTCGGCCGGCCAGCCGAGCGTGGTCAACCCGTTCCAGCGGTAAGGCGCGTGTCACGACACTCCGGACTCTTAAACCGTCGTCTCCACAACGGCGTCCCGGAATGAAGGGCACTAGCTCACCTGCTGGAATCACAACGAAAAACCTCAGTTGAAGTCTCTCTCAGTTCACACAGAAAGTGCCAGTCCTATGCTTCGAAAACTCTACTCCGATGAGTGCGGCGCGATTATCTCCGCCGAACTCTGCCTCGTCTTGACCATTCTCGTCCTGGGTGTGATCGTCGGCCTCAGCGAAGTCGCCGTCGCCATCAACACCGAGCTCAACGACATCTCGAACGCCATCGGTGCGCTCGACCAGTCGTACTTCTTCACCGGCTTCAAGAAGACCTCTGACGGCAAGGTGACCGCCGGGTATGCCGGCTCACGCTGGACCGACGCGCACGACGACTGCGACAAGAACCTGACCTGCGACCTCGTCTGCGGGCCGCCGATCGTCGACACCTGCGGTTGATCCGCCAGACGTCTGCTGTTCGACATCACGAGCCGGAGAGAATCTCGCATTCTCTCCGGTTTTTTGTTGCGCGCGGTGTCCCACTCCGCACTCTGATGAGTTCAAGTTCACTGTCGACAAAATCCGTACGAACGGAATTCAAGTTGCAATTGATACAACCCGACGACGGCGAAACAGTGCTTGCCGTCACAAGTGACGATCGCAGCAAGAGATGAGCATCACACCCATCCGCAGCGGTGGTGCAGCGCTGTCGCGTTCGTGAAACATTGTGTTGAGATCGCGATTTGTAATGTGACCGACTGTTGCCGGTTTGAAACATCGTGCGCGCGCCATCGGCGGCGCTGCAGCGCTTGTTGCTCGCACGGATTTCCTTGACACCCGTCCGCCGAACTCGAAGTTACCGAGCAACTTGACGCGGCGGCTCGCTCACCCGTTCTTTGCGCCGGCCGACGTGGGCGTTCGGCAACGCGCCGGCATGGCACGCACTTCGCGATCAGGCCGCCCGCGAGAGTGCTTGTCGGACCGCCCTGATCCTGGGCCACAGTGCGGTTCCCGTCTCGATTCCTCAGTAACGCCGTTTCGTTGAACCAATGCCAACGGGATCGACGGATGCCTGTGAGAGGGTGTCCGGCCTGTTTTGACAGGCTCGCCAGCGATCCCGTTGGAGAGAGACAGCCCGCCGGTGATGCCGGCGGACTTTTGAAAATTCCTGCGCGGGAACAGTCCTTGACCGACGGCCATCGGTCAATGGCACTCAGGCAACCTCGGTCGCTTGAGCGGGTCGGGTCTGCAAGGTGCAGAGCCGGTTCAACATCGACGCCGGTGCTCAGGCCGGTGCGATGCCACAGTCCAGATCAGTTTACAGAGGGATTCAGACAACATGCTCAAGAAATTGTTCCGCGACGAATGCGGTGCGGTCATCTCGGCCGAACTCGCGCTCGTCCTCACGATCCTCGTCCTCGGCGTCATCGTCGGTTTGAGCGAAGTGGCCGTTGCGGTCAACACCGAGCTCAACGACATCTCGAACGCCATCGGTGCGCTCGACCAGTCGTACTTCTTCTCGGGTTTCAAGAAGACGTCTGACGGCAAAGTGACCGCCGGATACGCCGGATCACGCTGGACCGACGCACACGATGACTGCGACAAGAACCTGACCTGCGACCTCGTCTGCGGGCCGCCGATCGTCGACACCTGCGGTTGAGATGTCCGGATCAGCGCGTGACGATGTCCTGAGCTGATCCCGTGTCTCGCCAGAGATGCACACGGTCCCGAAGGAAGCCTCCCCGGTTTCCTTCGGGATTCTTGCATTGATAGTGACAGCGATTCCGATGGTACGCTTGAGTTGCCAAATCGCCTCATTCTCAAACCAGGCCGCGCGGTTCTGTGCATTGGCGCAATCGCATCAGAATGGGGACGCCGCACCACGTTTGTGGCCAAATCTTGATAGTGTTCCGCGCCGCTTACGGCCGTGATTGACACCGCGCCAGTCGGTCGAGACGCGACTTTTCGGCACTCGCGACCCTCGTTCTCTTCTACGTTCGCCGCAACCAGAAACGACATCGCAGGTTGAATGACCTCTGTCGTCCAGGCGCTGTGCTGACCGCACCGGTTGCGGTACGGCGTCTGCGATTCTTCCCTGGCGTGGCCTCGATCTCTCGCCTCGCTCGGCTGGCCAGCGGCGAACGCGAAAGACCGACGCCCATCACACGACGGCACGTCCACCGCCGTCACCGGTACACAACTTCGGCCCGCATTGTCTGGCGACGATGCAGGCCCTGAAGGAAGGGTCCGCCCTTCCGCTGCATAAACTCTCACAACTGAGGAAAGACACATGAAAACCTTGTCCGGACTGCTTCATGATGAAGCGGGGGTCATCATCTCCGCAGAGCTGGTTCTGGTGCTGACCGTGGCCGTGCTCGCGATGGTCGTCGGCTTAAGCGAAGTCGCCGTCGCGGTCAACACGGAACTCAACGATCTCTCGAATGCCTTCGGGGCCCTCGACCAGTCGTACTCGTTCAGCGGGTTTCACGCTGTCGATTGCGGCAAGGTGAAGAGCGCCATGGCCGGAAGCTGCTTCCGTGACCGGGTCGATGACTGCGACCGTAACGGCAGCTGCGATCTCGTCTGCGGCATTCACTCCGCTCACGGCGAAGACAACAAATACTGATCTCAGCAGGCTGGGCCAACGCCGCTTTGAACAGCAGCCCGATCTTGACCGGTCGGGCTGCTGTTTTGTTCTTGGGCCGGATTGCTCTACAATCGGCGGTCTCGTGTTTGGCGAGACGAGGCCGCATGTCCTGGCTGCATCCCGCGCTGTTGTTCGGACTGGTGCTGACGGTCGTCCCGATCGTTCTGCATCTGTTGTTGCGCGCGCGGCCCAAGCGGCTGATTTTTCCCGCCTTGCGGTTGTTGCAGCTGCGTAACCGTCAGAATTCACGTCGCTTGCGGCTGCGGCATCTATGGCTGCTGCTGTTGCGCATGCTGGTCATCGCCGGTCTGGTCTTCGCGCTGTCGCGACCCTCGTTGCCCCCCGCGGACTATTCTCTCACGGCGAATGAGATCCTGCGGCTGGCGGCCGTTGTCGCCTTCGGGCTCGCGATTTACTTCGCCACGCAGACCTGGTGGAACCGGCTGCGGTTGCCGCCCCATGTGCGGCGATCGCGCACCACCTACTTGCGGGGTGGCGTCGGTCTGCTGACGGCCCTGTTGTGTTTGTTGTTCGTTCTCTGGCCGTACCAGAGACGGGTCGCCGCAGAGATCACCAACCCGGCTCCCACCGCCTTGGAAAACGTCCCCGTTGCGGCGGTGTTTCTGTTCGACACGAGCGCCAGCCTCGAATATCAGTTTGAGGGGACATCGCGGCTGGAAGAAGCCCGCAAGATCGCCGTCTCACATTTGCAGAGCCTGCCTTCGGGAAGCAAAGTCGCGGTAATGGACGCCGCGGGCGAATTGCCGGCGCTGTTCACTCCCGATCTGTCGGCCGTGCAGAACCGGCTGGAATCGCTGGCCGTTCAACCGGCAGCCCCGGCGTTGAATGATCGCCTGCGGGCGGCATCCCGGCTCCAGGAGGATGACCGTCGCCGCACGATGACGGAACAGGCGAGCGTCGCAGAAGCGCAACAGCAGGACAAGTTTGTCCGCGAAGTCTATCTGTTCACCGACCTCGCCCGATCGGCATGGCGAGAGGATGCCACGCATCTGCAGAAGGAAGAGTTGGCCGCCGCGCCGTGGCTGGGGTTGTATCTGATCGATGTCGGCGTCGAAGAGCCGCACAACATCGGCTTCACGAAAGGCCAACCGACACGCCCGGCCATTCCGAGCGGCGGAACGTTAGTCATCGAGGGCGCACTGCGCAGCATTGGCCCCGTGAAACCCGAGCAGACCGTCGAACTCTGGCTGCAGGTGGACCAGCAACCGCCAACCAAGCGCGATCAGCAAACCGTCGTCTTGCAACCCGGTGCGGACACCGGCGTGCAGTTTCGCGTCGAAGGCATCACCGGCAAGCTGGTGCAAGGTGACTTGCGGCTGGTGACGACCGATCCGCTGACGTTCGACAATACCGCCACCTTCACCGCGCGCGTGCTGCCGGCGCTGGAAGTGCTGGTGGTCGCCGACGAACGTCCGCAAACGCAGTTCTGGATGACCGCGCTCGAAGCCCTCAACGCAGTCGGCACGGCTTATAAACCGACGTTAAAACTCACCTCACAGCTGGCATCGACGAAGCTCGAGCAGTTCGATGTCATCTGTCTGTTGAATGTCGCCCGGCCGCGGGAAGAATTGTGGACACGGCTCCGCGGTTTTGTGGAGAACGGCGGCGGCCTGCTCGTATGCCTCGGTGCGAATTCCTTGGCGAGTGCGAGTCCCAACCTGCCGGCCGCCGAACTCGCCCGACGGCTCGATCCCGTCGCTTATCAGACCGAAGCGGCGAAGGCATTGCTGCCCGGTCAACTGAAAGCGCAGTTGGCGTTCACCCCTGCGCGACAATGGAATTTCCGCGGCACCAATCATCCTCTGGTGAGCCGATTGGAGAC
>DASRYX010000701.1:0-4449 GCA_035686985.1 Planctomycetaceae bacterium
GACTCCGGACTGCGAGAACCACTCGTTCACCCCGGCGAGGTAGGATTGCGACCGCGCCCCATAGCAGAACGAGAGTCGCCGCGGACGTTCCCCCCATTCGCGTGGTGGTTGTCCGTAGCGAGCTTTCCACAGAGCTTCGCGGATGACGGCGACGAACGGCGTCTGACCAATGCCACCCGCAACGATAGCGAGGTGCCCGCCGTTCACGATCGGGAAGCCGTTGCCGAGCGGCCCCCAGATTTCAAGCTCCTCGCCCGCCGTCATCGTCGACAGCAGGTTCGTAAACTTCCCGACGGTGACATAGCCGAACTCAATGCCGCGCGGTTCGCCATGGTCATCGCGAACGACGTCGAGCAGCGCGAACGGGCGGCCGAGGAGCGGATCGCTGCTGCCCGGTGAACGCAGCATGAAGAATTGACCGGGAACGATCTGCCGGGCGATTTCCGGACAATCGAGGGCCATCCAGTGCGTGTTCGTGGCGAGCGGGCGATGATCGCGGATGACCGCGGTGGCCTGCACGGCGGTCATGACCTGACCGGGGAGCCCGAGCGAAGGAATCGTCGCACTGCAACTCATGAACGTGCTGTCCTGCAATCTCACGGACGTTTGGCTTTTCGCGGCGGACGACCACTCTTGGGCGCGGCTTTCCGTCGTGCCGGTGCACCCGGACGCGGTCGAGCACCGGGGGCAAGACCTTCCGTGCGCGGACGCCGCGCGGGCTTTGGTGATTCCGTGGACGGCTCGGCGGTGGGATTCGGTTTGGCACGCCGGATGGTTGAACGCCGCGGGCCTTTACCCTGTGCAAAGTCAACGAGGCCGTGCAGTTCATCGCTGCGCAACGGACGGTAAGCACCGAGTTCGAGATCGCCAAGTTTCAACGGTCCGAACGCGATCCTTCGGAGCTGCATCACCTTGTGACCGACACGGGCGAACAACCGACGGACTTCGCGGTTCTGTCCTTCGGTCATCACCACATCGAGGATCGTGCTCGTGCCCTTTGGGCGGATGTTCCGCAGATCCCGCACGCGGAACTTGCCCTCATCGAAGAAGAAGCCGTCGCGCAGCGCTTTCAGAGCCTCCGGCGTGGGGACACCGGCAATTGTCGCCTTATACACACGCTCGACCTGGAATCGCGGGTGCGCCAACCGGTGCGCGAGTTCGCCGTCGTTGGTGACGAGCAGCAGGCCTTCGGTGTTTTCATCCAGCCGGCCGACGGTGAAGAGCCGGGCGTCCGACTTCGGCAGCAGGTCGATGACCCGCGTCCGTCCCGCCGGGTCGGCATTGGTGCACAAACAACCGGACGGCTTGTTGACGAGGTAATACAGCTTGCGGTGAATCTTCAGCGGCTCACCATCGACCGCGACTTTCTGCCGCTCGGGATCGGCCTTCGAACCGAGTTCGGTCACCGTTTTCCCGTTCACCGTCACCCGGCCAGTAGTGATCAATTCTTCGCAGGCCCGGCGCGATCCATACCCGGCGGCGGCGAGCAACTTCTGCAAACGCTCGCCGTCAGACGACGAAGAGGCGGAACGGTCATCGGGCGGGCGGGGCATGGCGGGGCGGTTCTCGTCAGGACTGCGGCCGGGCTGGCCGCAGATAAGTTCATAGACTACTGGTTTGCCGGAGAAGAACCAAGAGACTGGCCCCATCCGCAGCGATATGATGCTCGCCAGATTCGAAGCGATTTGCCCCCCTCGATGCTGATTCACGCCATGATCTATCTGTACCTCTGGATCCACGTCACACGGAGCGAGGATATCTCGCTGATTGCCGGGCATCTCGCGCGGTGCACGACACTCTCACGGCAGGAGACCGGCTGCGAGAAGTACGAAGTGTATCACTCGCAGCGTGATCCGCAGCGGTTTCTCATCGTCGAACATTGGACGAGTCAGGCAGACTGGGACCGTCATCGCACCGGCCGGGCGTTCCTTGAAATCTACCAGCCGGAGATCATGCCCCGGGTCACGCGTGAACCGCACGTCTGCGACCTGGTTCCCGCGCAACCGGTGTGAAGCTGGAAAGCTCCATCACGACACGGCGATGCCGCGCGTGGCGAGCTCGACTAGAAATGCGGTGCGCTGGCTGTTGCTCGTGGAGGGGTTACCGGAGCCGTTATTGGCGAAAACCGACTTCACCTGCGGGAGCAACTGATAGAATCCGTGCAGGCCCGGTGAGTATCCATTGTTGACCAGCGCATCGTGATTCTGATCGAGGTAATCATCGATCCCGTAACCGGGCCAGCGGTAAACGTAAACTCCGTTGGCAAAGCGCTCCAGCACCAGGTCCGGGTCGGAGATCGGCACCGCGGAGATGAACCGTCGATTATCGGTGGCGGCCTCGTTCAATTGCAGATGCGTGCTGAAACCCGATCGCGCGGCGTCGACGAGATCGAAATAGGTCGCCGTCCGACCGTTCCAGGAATTATCAAACGAGCAGTTGAACGTGGGGTCGAAGAATTCAAACCGCCACTGACCATTGCTCAAAATCGGAACGACCACGGTCGCGTGCAGCAGGTCCGCGGTTTCGTCACCCAGACCGATGGTCAGCGAATCGATCTGAAACAGCTTGAGCACCTGAATGAAGAACTCGCTGAAGCCGCCGCAACTGGAACCGGCGAGATCCGGGACATAGTACTTGTAGAAGGACTCCGCGGGAGTGCGTGTGCCGCTCATCAGCGGGTTGCTGTAGAGCGTGGAATCCGCTGCATTGGCGACCCAGTTCCGCAGCAGTTCGGCCATCGTGTGGACATCTCGCACGGCGACCGCCGCCGCGAGTTCCGGAACATCGCGGAGAATCGTGGCCCGCAATGTGGCATTGGACGCTCCGGGGACATCGCCCACCCTGGCCGACACCGGGAGAGAACTCACCGTTGTCTGCACCCAATTGGAGCTGTCAAAGCCGCGGGCCGTCCAGGTGGAGGTGGCGGTTGAGTAACCGACAAGTTCATGGCGGCCATCACGGTTGAAATCGGCGACTCGGGTTGAGGTCCAGCTCGCCGTTTCGGACCAGACCCCGAGATCGGTGTAACCGTAGAGCAGTCCGTTGAACTGCAGTGCGTACCACCGGCTGGTAGCCGGGTCGCGCACGAGCAGGCTTTGACGACCGGAATTGGTGAAGCGGCCCGCCGTCGCGAGATCCAGATTCTGGTTCATCGGAGATACGGCGATGACGGTGTTGGTCGCGGTCGTGCCGTTGAATGCCAGTCGCCATGTTTGCCCGGACCGGGCATCGTGCCCGTACAACTCCTGGCGGCCGTCCGCTTCCAGATCCGCCACGGCGACGTTCTCCCAACTGCCGCTCGGATCCCAGGTTCCGAGCGGAGTCAGGTTGAACCAGGCGTTGCCGTACCACATCGCGTACCACGCACCCGTTTGACTGTCACGGGTCACGACCGCTTCGCGTGAGTCGCCAAAGAAGCGGACGACGCGCGTGTCGACATAGGTCTGTCCCGCAGCCAATCCGCGGAGGCTGGCCGTCGTGAATCCAGAACCGGAACTCCACAAACCTTGCCAGAGATTCGTCGTGGCATTCCGGGCGACGATCATCGGGCGGCCATTCCCCATCAGATCGGCGACTTGGAAATCGGTCCACGTCACACCGGGAGACCAGTTCGCGATGACCGTGGACGTGGCGATGCCATCGACCATTCGCAGCAGATGCCAGTTGCCAGTGATCGGGTCGCGTGCGAGGACATCGCTGCTGCCGTTGCCGTCGAAGTCGAGCGTGAAGCGATTCTGCCACGCCGCCGACGAAGTCCACTGAGCCACCTTCCGCGTGGTGGGCGTGGTCGCGACGAACGTGGTCAGCCACCAATTGCCTGAGCTAGCATCGCGGGCCAGCAGGTCACTATCACCGTCGCCATTGAAATCGAGCGTGAGTGTGTCGGCCCAACTGTTACCGTACGCTGTCCAGTCGCTGTAGGGTCTCGCGTTGAGAGCGCCATTCACCACAGAAACGAGCAGGCGATTCCCGGTGGTTGCATCGCGGCTCAGAACATCCAGGCGTCCGTCCAGATCGTAGTCGGCGACCCCTGTTTCGGTCGCGACATATCCAAAGGCCGGCGCGGCGAGTTCCATCACGGTGTAGCCGCCGGTTCCGACGGAGGTCATGCTGCGCCATGCCCCGGAAACCGCGTCATGACCGATCCAGTCGGGCAGCAGATCGCCGTTGAAGTCGCCCTGTTGCACGGTGTCATAGGTGGATTGCGCGGGCCACGCTCCGAGCGGATCGGTCCGAATCGCGGTTGGCAATGAGCCCAGCGCGAACCATTTCCCCGTCTGCACCTGCCGGGCAACGATCTCTTCGCGACCGTCACGATTCAGGTCCGCAATGAACGCATCGGCATAGCTGCCGGTTCCCCAGATACTGATGGGGGCGGTAGTCATGCCGCTGCCGACGGACCACGTCATCTGCCACTGATTCGACTGAACGTTCCGGCCCACAATCGCT
>DASRYX010000702.1:0-5071 GCA_035686985.1 Planctomycetaceae bacterium
TACCTCACCTCGGGCTCATTCCAGAGCCGACTGGATCTCGTCAACAAGTTCGACGCCGGGTTCCGCAAGAAGTACCCGCAGAAGCAGGTCGAAGCCTACTCGGAGTTCTATCGCCAGGCGAAAGAATTGATGGGCAGCGAAGATCTCAAGGCGTTTGATCTCGGCCTGGAGAAGATGGAAGACCGCGAGAATTACGGCATGGACGCGTTCGGCCAGGGCTGCATGCTCGCGCGGCGGCTCGTCGAAAACGACGTCAAGTTTGTCGAAGTCACTTTCGGCAACTGGGACATGCACACCGACATCTATGACAAGGTCGGCACCACCGCAGGCCGGATGGATCACGCTGTCGCGACCTTGCTCAGCGACCTGAAATCCAAGGGCTTGCTGAAGAAGACGCTGGTCGTCCTCACCTCGGAATTCGGCCGCACACCGAAGATCAACCCGAACTCCGGGCGCGACCATCATCCCGGTGTGTTTACAGGCATGCTGGCTGGTGGCGGAATCAGGGGCGGCGCGGTTTACGGCTCATCCGACAAGCAGGGCCACAGCGTGGACACCGATGGCGTCACGGTCGCCGACTTCAACGCAACGATCGCGCACGCCATGGGCCTTAAGCTACAAGAAGAGATCTTCTCGAAGAACGGCCGCCCGTTCAAAGTGGCCCACGACGGTACACCGGTGACGAAGCTGTTCGGCTGATTGATCGACGAGAGGACAGCCTCCCGGATGATCGCGGTGCGGCGATGCCGTGTCGTGCGCTGGTTCAACCGTGTGTAGGGCATCGATTCATTCTTTGCTGACACGAGGGTCGAACCAGCCGCGGGCTTGGACCGGGATCCATTAGCCGCTGTCAGACCGTTTCGGTCTTCTCGGCAATGGCGTCTTCCAACCGTTCGAGCTGAGTGCGAAGGCAGTCCACAAACTTGGTTGATGCCTCAAGGTCGTCGCCGGTCACCAGATGATCGACGGTCTCGGTCACGCGGCGGCTGGCGCCGGCGACATCCACGGCAATCTTTCCGCGCGCGAACTTTACGTTCTCAAGCACCGAGCGCAGCTGTTCTGGTTCGATGGGCTTGTACAGCACGTCGATGAAGCCGATTTCCTTGGCCATCCGCAGCTTTTCGATGTCCTTCTGCTGGCTGTTGCCTCCCGGTCGGAGAGCAGTCATGAGAATGAACACCGGCGACGGAGCATTCCCGCCGTCCACGACCCGGCTGATTCGCAGCGCCGCTTTGAACAGCTCGACACCGTCCATGTCGCGCATCATCAGGTCGGTGAGCACGACGTCGATGCCCATGTCGCGCTCGAGCATCTTCAGCGCCTGGGGACCGGTCTCGGCCGACAGAACATCATGGCCGAACTTCTGCAGCAGCCGCACATGGAAATGGCGCGTGTAACCCACATCGTCAACAACAAGAATCTTCATGGACCGCAGCCTCTTTCGATCACTTACGAGGTGAACTGGATGGCAGGATAGATTGCGTCTGATCAGGTGGCCGCATCGCGACGAGTCGACCAGCTGCGGGTTTCATGCAGCAACTGATCGAGGCTGATCTCGAGCGTGTTCAATAATGTGTCTGCGCCGGCAGACTCGCCGCTCATGCCGAGCAGCTCGAGTTCGCGGGTCACGGTGTAGGGAACGCCGGTGGTCATGGATCCGACAGCGCCTTTCAATGCATGGGCGACTTCGGCAATCGCCTCGGGATCACCCCGATCAACCGCCGCTCGGAGCGCGATGCGTCTCGTGGCGACCGTCGTTTGGAGCAAATCGACCATCTCCGCCAGAAAATCGGTATCGCCGCAACACCGATCAAGGGCGGCGTCGAAATCAAAATAGGTCGCAGCCACAGTCATGTTGCCGGGCGTCAGCGTCGTCTTCATTCGCAGAATCTGTCGGTTCAGTGAGAGTTGAGTGGAAGTGCGGAAAGCTCGCGAATCCCGGTCACATCCGTTCGCGCTTGGGAAACAGGATTTCGTCGGTCAGAAGTTGTTCATCGCGTCCGGGAGTCGGCAAGGCCTGCACGACTTGCAGATCGCTTTGCGTGAGATCGATGATCGCCATGTCGTTGGTCTCGATCGATTGCCCATGCGAGTCCTGAATCACGCAGACAATCGGTTTCGTGTAGTGTTCGCCGTTGCGGCGGATCGTTCGCGCCACGCTGCCGTCACTGAGAGCGACGAAGCTGCCGATCGGGAACAGGCTCATCACCTTGAGGAACGCCCGCACCACTTCCGGATCGACATCACGCGATTTGGCGAGCTTCACGAGGCATTCCATCGCCGCATACGGGGCGAGCGGCTGACGATAGGGCCGCGGTTCCGTTAATGCTGAATAAGTGTCCGCGACGGCTAGAATCCGCGCGAACAGATGGATGCGCTCGCCCGTCCGCCCGCGAGGATAGCCCAGACCGTTCGGCCGTTCGTGAACCTGGTACACAATGATCGGCACCATCGACGGAATGCCGGCCATCCGTTCCAGCATTTCCGCGGTGTAGATCGGGTGCTTTTTAATCTGATAGAAGTCGTATTCGGAGAGCTTGTTGGGCGACGTGCGAATTTCCGCCGGGACTTTGGCCATGCCCCAGTCATGGATCAGACCGGCGACGCCGATGCGCTTGCAGTTGTCTTCGTCGAGTCCCATCTCGATGCCGATCGCCATTCCCAGCGTCGCCATCTTCAGGCAGTGCTGCGACAGATCGGGATCGCGCGTCGCTTCCACCGCCGCGTCGATTACGCAGTCGGTGTCATCGGTCATGTTCATCAAGTGCTGTGCGGTGAGAGAGGTCACCGCCGCGCCGCTGACATCCCGGCCATGGACGGCGTCCTTTAACATCGTGCCAATCGAGGCTGTTGCCGCTTCCTGTTGCCGCTTAACCTCCGCGGCGCGTTCGGTGTTATAGGCCCGGCGGCCGTGATGAACGACGCTTTCCCGAACCGAGGGGCCGGTGTTCTTCAGGAACATCAAGCCGGAGTCGATGACCCGGTCGAGTTGATTTGTGAGCGCGGAATCGAGCGTGAAGGCCCCGAGGTCGGCGATGCTGACCGCGAAATCCGCTTTCAGTCGAACGTTATCCGCATCATCGGTCTGCATGCGGACCGACTTCATGCCGCGCTGTTTCAACAACCGGCGGAACTCGGACGTGATCTTCGATCCTTCTGCGAGCAGCAGCAGGCCGTCGTTGTCATAAATGGAATGCGTCAGCTCGCGACCGACGATCAGGTCATCGACTTTGACGTCGACCTGTTCCTCGGTGCCATCCGTCCGCGGCGCATCCACAGCCGAATCATTCGCGTGGAGTATGGCGGTCATGACGCGAGCCTTGCAGGGGTTCCAGTCCGGTTTAACGCGACCGGCGCGCGAACACTTGGCCTGTTAGGACGGTGTTGATTTCTGGAAACCTAGCTTGCAGACATCGCGGTGCAGGGTTTTCCTAAACGGCAGGCTCAAATTGTGACAAAAAGCAACGTGGCGGATGTGACGGATTTAACGGGAAAGCGGATGAGAGAGTTGTCAGTGGTCAGTTGTTAGTGGTCAGTTGGAATGAGAAACGTCTTTACTGCCCACTGCCCTCTCAATCCAGCGGTATTGGCCACGCGATCCCGGCCGTGAAGCCGCCGTCTACGTAGATCACTTGGCCTGTCAGAAACTGAGCCGCCGGACTGGCAAGGAAGATCGCCGTGCCGACCAGGTCGGCGGGCTGACCGAGTCGCCGCAACGGGGTGTTCGTCTTGCCCCACGCCTGCATGGTGGGATCGGACCACAGCTTGTTTGTCAGATCGGTGAGAATGAAGCCCGGCGCGAGGGCGTTCACACGGATGCCGTGCTCGCCCCATTCGAGCGCCATGCTGCGCGTCATCATCTGCAGCCCGGCTTTGCTAATGGCGTACGGCGCGACGCCTTTCAACGGGGCAAACGTATTGAGGGAATCGATGTTGATGATCGAACCCCCCGATTGTTGCGCGAGCATCTGCTTGCCCACGCCGTGCGCGACCCAGAACGCACCGCGGAGATTGATATCGAGCACGTAATCGACATCTTCGATGGTCAGTGTTTCCAACCGCTTACGGCGGTTCACCCCGGCGACGTTGAGAAGCACGTCAATCCGCCCGGCTTTCGTTTTCACAGTCTCCAGCATTTCGTTCACGGAATCGGTCTGCGCGACATCGCAGACGACATACTCGACCGGATGCGGCCCGGTGGACAGCGTCCTCGCCGTGTCGATCAGCGTTTGTTCTTCGCGGCCGGTGATAATGACCTTCGCACCGCGCTCGGCGAAGCCTTGAGCGAGCGCGGCTCCGATGCCCCGGCTGCCTCCGGAAACCAATACGACCTGATCGGACACGGAAAACAACGGGTCGCTCATCAGCACGATTCCTCGAACACAATGTGGAAAGCGAAAGAAGAGTTCGCATCGAATTGTGCCGGGCAGACCGCGGCACTGCCAGTGTCCGTGTCACGGCGAGAACTTCGCCATAGGTTCGTCAAATAATGGATGCCGAGCGGTCATGCTGATCGCTATGCGACCGTTCGCAGCAGTCAGGGGTTTTGCGAATGCTACAGAGCAATCAACGAAAACGCCCGCGGTCAATGAAGACCACGGGCGCTCTCAATTGTCAAAGAACGGCGGTCGTGCGTTAGTCCAGAGCACGACGAACGGCACGTTCCGCACGACGGATCGCACGCGCTTCGGCCGGACGCACCTGACCATAGTAGGTCGTCACTTTCGGTACGTAGGTGTTCCACTGGGAATAGGTAATCGTCGGGAGCTGCTGACGGGTAATCGTCGGCGCCTTGCTGAACTGCTCCTTCGGCATGCCGAGAATCACGTACTGATCCTTCGCATCATTTCCCTGGTACAGCGTCACCGTGCGCCACGGCAGCGGATAGAGTTCTGCGCTGTCTTTTTCGGTGCTGACGAGGATGTATTCAACCTGTCCGGTGGACTTGTTCAACATCAGGTCTTCAATGATCCCGTAGGATTCACCTTGTTCGTTGATCACTTCCAGGTTGAGCAGTTCTTTGACCCGGGTGACGCGGCCGGTCTTTTCCGCCGACGCGGCGTCGGCGTTC
>DASRYX010000703.1:0-2309 GCA_035686985.1 Planctomycetaceae bacterium
GTCTGCAACAGGTCGACGACCGTTCGCCAGTTACGCTGAGCCGTTTCCGGCGATTCGGTTGTCAGCAGGACGCCGTGCAGACTGCAGCGTTTGAACATGAACGCGGGGATCGGAATCGAGCCTTCAATTCCGGCTCGCACACCGACGACGCTGACCCGCCCGCCAAAATCCAGCAGGTGAACCGCTTGCCCGAGGGACGGCCCGCCGACGTTTTCGACAACGACATCAACTCCCCGACGGCCGGTCGCCGTGCGGATCTGTCCTTTCAAATCCGGGTCCTCCGGCGAGAAGACGTGTTCCACACCCAACCCATGCAGCCGTTTTCGCTTCTCTTCGGACCGCGACAAGGCGATCACCCGTGCGCCCAGGGCGAGTCCCAATTGCACGGCGGCAATGCCGACTCCGCCTGACGCGCCAGTGACCAGCACGACTTGCCCGGGAACAATCGGGGCGGCTCCGCTCAGCGCCTGATACGCTGTGAGATAAACCAACGGCGCCGCCGCACCATCGGCGAGTGTCCACCCGGCTGGTAAGGGAGCTAGATTCTCCGCGGCGATCCATTGCTGCTCACACAGGGTTCCGTGAACGAGGTCCGTCGTGTTCGACTGCAGCACGATGACTTCGTCGCCGGCCTTCCATCGGCCCGCGTCATCCCCTTCGAGGATGACACCAGCTCCGTCGCGTCCGGGGGTGAACGGCGGCTTGGGTCCGCCGGGATAACGGCCGTGGATTTGATCGTTATCCGCGGGATTGAGACCGACGGCCTCGATCGCCACCAGCGCACACCCGGGCCGTCGTGTCGGCGGTGGAACGTCTCGAACCGCCGCGCCGGGCCATCCACCGGGAAGTTCAACTGTGAAGGCTTTCATGATCCGTTCGCTCCGCAGTTCGTAGGGTCCGCTGTGCGGACCTTGAATCCAGGAAAGAGAGGGTCCGCACAACGGACCCTAGGCGATCACAAACCGAACAGGCGTTTCAATGCGGTGATGAGCCCGTGCGGGGCACCGTCCTTGGATTCATCCCGCAGCGCTTCCAGCGGCGGATGGAGCAATTTGTTGACGATTCGCCGCGTGCATTCTTCCACAGCATCGCGATCGTCTTGCGTGAAATGCGGGGCTTTGCGGAAGAGGCGTTCGAGTTCCTGCTGTGCAAGATCGTGCCAGCCCTCGCGCAGACGGGTGACGAGATCACCACTGCTGCGACGGTAGAACTCGGCGAGGAACTTCTGCACTTCGTCTTCAATGATCACGCCGGCGCGATCGATTTCACGGATCCGGGCGCGACGATTCTCTTCGCACGTGCGCTGGAGACTATCGATGTCGTAGAGGAAGACATTCTCGAGTTGACCGACATTCGGCTCGAAATCGCGTGGTGCGCCCAGATCGAGAATGAACGCCGTCCGATCCCGGTGATCGTGACGCGCGCGTTGAAAGCGGGCCGCATCAATGACCGGCTTGTCCGCGCCGGTCGTGCTGACGATCACGTCGGCTCGTGCAAGCCAGTGATCGAGCTCATTCCACGGCGCAGCGACGCCCCCCCATTCCGCGGCGAGCTTCGCGGCCCGCTCGGGACTGCGGTTAACGACCACAACGTCGCGCACTCCTTCGTCTTTCAGATAGCGCAACGTTTCTTCGGCCATCTCGCCGGCGCCGATCACCAGCACGAGTTTGTCACCGAAGTGATCGAAAATACTGCGGGCGAAGTCGCCGACGGCGACGCTGGCGATCGACACGCGGCCTTCCGACAGCCGGGTTTCCGTGCGGACACGACTCGATGCATGAATCGCTCCTTGAAACAGCGCGTGCGTCAGCGGTCCGCAGGCCTCGTTCGCTTCCGCGAGTCGATACGCTTCCTTCACCTGGTTCACAATCTGCGGTTCACCGAGCACCATGCTGTCGAGGCTTGAGACCACGTCGAACAGATGTTTCACCGCTGCGGGACCGGTGAGCTCGCGCAGTTCACCCACAAATTCATCGAGCGGGAGCTGGTGAACTTCAGCGAGGAACTGCGCGACCTGCGACAGACTCGGCATGCTGCCGGTCGGCGGTTGCGCGAGATAAATTTCCACGCGGTTGCACGTCGAAAGAATCACCGCTTCGAGACGCTCACCGAGGGATCGCAGCCCGTGATATCCGCGGGCCAGGACTTCGCCGCCGGAAAACGCCAGCCGTTCCCGCACGGAGAGCTGAGCCGTCTGATGCGTGCAGTAAATCACCGAAAGATTCACGGGAGGTCTCCCGCAGCTCGCGGACGGTTCGGCTGATGAACCGTCCCCTGGTGACTTAACCGGCTGAGGGCTTGCGAGCCCA
>DASRYX010000704.1:0-5147 GCA_035686985.1 Planctomycetaceae bacterium
GTGCCAGCATCGCCGTCGGCAGCGCGAGGCACAGACTCATCACCCCCAGCGAGACACCGGTGAACCAGCGAATCGATGCGTGGGGCTGCCGGTAGGCCGCGAGGAAACACATGCCGGACGCCACCGCCAATGGCATCCAGTTGGGCGAGCCGAACGAGTTCAGGTCGACCGTTTTGGGGCTTACGATCGACGCCAGCGCCGTGATGGCAATCGTCGCCGGGGTCAACCACGCCGGACCGTTCCGGAAATAGGCATACGCATAGAAGACGAGCAATCCCGCAACCGTGACCTGCAGCGGCGAGCCGATCCAGTCGAGATGCAGGCAGAGGAAATCGCCCGAGGGATCGCACGCCGCCTCGCCGGTCAACGACATCGGCAGCCACGCCAGCGGAAAGGCACACGCGACATGCTGCGTGACGCGGTGTCCGCCACTGCGGCCGAGTTCAAAGAGAACCATTGCCACCGCGATTGCGAATGGCGTCACAAAATACGGGGCGAAGGAACTGTCGGTGCCGGATCGCGGATGGAACGAAATCGTGAGATAGAACGCCCGCAGGATGACCGCCACGCCGAGGACCACGAAGAGCGACCACGGATACGTCGGCCACGTCCACGGCGTCCCGCTCTGGCGGGCCAGCGCCGGGCCGGAGATCGCTGCGGGGAGCAAGGTCAACGTGATCGCCGCGGCCGCTGTGGGGAAGAGCAGCACGCCGAACAGTGTGGCTTTGAAGCCACGCGTGTTGTCGATATCGCCGATGGTATGCAGGCAGTAATCGAGACCGATTGGATATAGAAAGAAGAGGGCAAAGAAGGCGTACATCGGCTGTCGCAGTGACCACCCCAGCTGAATGCGGCTCATCCGCAGCGTGGTTTCTGTCAGGAGCACGACGAACCCCAGGCCGCCGAGAAGAAACAACGGGGCGCTCGGATCGTGCCGCGAGATGGGCTTGTCGCTGTTGACGCTCATCGCCACCAGAAGCAGAACCAGCGTCAACAGGATCGTGCGGGCATCGTCCCAGACGCGACCATAGCGGACAATCCAGACACTCGCGGCCGCGAGCAACGTGGCATAGCCGGCCAGCACGGCCCACAACCGCGCGTTGCTGAAGCTGATGTCGGTCAGGTTCGCTGAGGCTTCGGCGTCATGAAAGAGGTGATGCAAGCCGAGCAGCACGAGCACGGCACTCATCGGATAGAACGGATTGTGGTTGTAGACATAGCGCAGCATCGGCCGAAAGAATTCATACCAGTCGGTCTTAGGCTTCGTCCGGCTCGATGGCAGCGGATCCGACGACTCGAGCGGGTCTGGTGGAAGATCGTCAACGGGGAGATCGGTGGAGGACATAGAGAGGACTCCTGCGGCTGTCAGCGCCAGCCGCCGGCGTTCCGGACTGCGCAGGGTCACATGGCCCGGTGGAATCCGGGATGGTTCAGCCGAGAAGACGCGATGCAGCCCAAGCGGCGCGCGGGTGCAGCCGAGGGTCTGCTTTACTTCGGGGAACAAATCAGACTTGCCGACGAGCGTGTTGAGACAGGATCTCAGAAAGGAAACGGCCGCGCTTCCTACGAACGAAACCGCGTCGTCGTGGGCGCGATTTCACAACCGATCACAGTGATCTGACTCGCAGAGCGATAACGCCGTGTGTGTCAGGGAAAGCCCTTAAAGCAGATTTCAATCAATCAAAGCTTGTGACAGACTGGGAACTTGGAGTACCGTGAAGCCTGCCCCGTCCTCCTCTCACTGCACATGATCGCCAGTCCGGAATTTGCTCGAATCGCGTCTGATTTCGTCGCCGACACCGTCAGTTGATACCACCTTGGGCCAAGGGGATCAGCATGAATGCGGAACAGCATCAACGTTTGAAAGAGCTGTTCCAGCAAGCGCGCGATCTCCCCCCCGACAAACAGGAAGCCTTCGTTGTCCAGGCATGCGCCGCGGACACCGAAATGCTGCAGGAATTGCAGGCTCTCCTTCGTCATGATCATTCACAGACGCTGGTTCCTCGCCCGCTATCGGAATCCGGATCCTCGACCGCTTCCGATCTTTCCGCCAGCTTCTCTGTTCCCACACGGCCTTCACGGTTGTCGCTGGTTCCTCGCACTCACGTGGCGATGCTGGCCAGTGCCGGCACCTTGGTGGTGATCCTGATTGCCGGTGCGTTACTCCATCGTTCCGTCACGCAGCAGTTGCTGGCCCATCACGCGGCGCAGCTGGAATCTCAGTGCCGGTCGACAACGATCGCCATCACACACCTGCTGGACGCCAACATCAAGCTGGCCGAATCGTGGTCGATTGACCCGGAACTCGCCGTCATCGTCGAACGCGTTAGCACTGCGAATCTTCCGGTCACGGAGCGAACACTCGAGCAGCAATGCCCGTCGATCTTCGAAAAGTTGAAAGGACAGTGGGGCGAGAACTTCATCTGCGTGATCTGGAACCGAGAACAATCCAAGGTTCTGGCGACGGCGAATAATCAGACCTCCATGATGGCCACCAGCACGCCGACCGGGGCCCAGTTACTCAGCCGGGCTTTAAGCGGCGAATCGATTGTTTATCTCCCGAATCCCATGGAGGCGATTTCGCAAGGATATCGTCCGAGGACCGGCAAGCATTTGATGTCCTACATCGTTCCAATTCAGCCGCCGGACGCCAGGCAACCGGTCGGCGCCATGCTGATTCGGAATCAGGATGTTGAAGAGAACTTTCACAAGACGTTCACGAGCGCTTCGTTCCTCCGCACCGGCGAATGCTATGCCTTTACTGATGACGCGCGAATGATCAGTCGCCCGCGCTTTCAGGAACAATTAGAACAGCTGCAGTTGATGGAGTCGCCTAAGGATCTCCCGTCGACAACTTATGTGGCGCTGCGCGATCCCGGAAACGATCTGACTCAAGGCTTTCATCCGACCGAACCGCGGCGGGCGCTCCCCGAGACGGAACTTGTCCGAGCCGCCCGGGCGAACAAGTCCGGAGTGAACGTCCGCGGTTACCGGGACTACCGCGGCCGCCGTGTGTTCGGCGCGTGGCAATGGCTTGATCGGTATGATTTCGGTGTGGCTCTCGAGATTGACGAGGCGGAGATCAGCGAACCGTATCGGGCGATCAACCGGGCCTTCCTTGCCGCGGGGGGGCTGATCGTGCTGGCGACGGGCTGGGTGATCGGCAGCCAGACTCTGGCTCGGCATCGGCAGCGCTCGGCCATCCGTGAATACCGCCGCATCGGTCCGTACCACCTTGAGAAACAGATCGGCGAAGGCGGAATGGGCAAAGTCTTCAAAGCGCAGCACGATCTTCTCAAACGCCCCACCGCGTTGAAGATCCTGAAGCCCGAACTGACCTCGGACACCGCGATCCGGCGGTTCTCGCGCGAGGTTCAGTTCGCGTGCCAGCTGAGTCATCCGAATACCGTCGATATCTACGACTACGGCTGCACCACTGAGGGCCATTTCTATTACGCGATGGAGTTTCTGTCCGGCCTCAGTCTTCAGGAACTCGTGCAAAAGTTCGGGCCGTTGCCCTATCCCCGTGGGCTGTATCTGCTGAGACAACTCTGCGGCTCGCTGGGGGAAGCGCATCGTGCGGGATTTGTACATCGCGATGTGAAACCGCGGAACATTATGGTCTGCAATTGCGGCGGCGAAGCCGACTTCGTGAAGGTGGTGGACTTCGGCCTTGTGAAATCGTCGGAACCGCGATCCGAGGGGGGAGACACGACAGTCGGCGAATGGGCCGGCACGCCGCGCTACATTGCTCCCGAGCGTTTGCTGCAACCTCGCATCGTCGATCCGCGCTCGGACATCTACAGCGTCGGCGTCACCATGTACTGGACGTTCACAGGGACCGAGGCCTTTGCTGGCGACGGGCTGGACGCATTGCTGACCTCGATCATGTCCGAACCGCCCCGACCGATCGCCGCTCAATTCGCCATGCCGCCGGTGCTGCAGGAGATCCTGCAGAAGTGTCTCGCCAAGATTCCCGCGGATCGGTTCCAGACGATCGAAGAACTCGAAGCCGCGCTGACGGCGGTGCCCAACCCCGAGCCGTGGACGCCGGATACCGCCCGCGCGTGGTGGCAAACGCATCTTCCCAATCTTTCCGAAACTGCTCCGATCCCGCTCGGCGACTCGACGCCGATTCCCGAGAGCCATCTTTCCCGGAAGTCAAAGATTTCCGATTAAAGAGACTTTGTCGTTTGCGCCGATAAATCCGACACGGGCAATGGTGCCACGGATGGGACATCGTGCGCTTCGCGGGATTCTTGGCCGCCGTCGTGATCAGCACCGCCCTTTCCGGCTGTGTGATGTTCGACGTCGGCGTGACCAACCCCGTGAACGGTCTCACCACAGTGGCGGTCGCCCCGTTCTTCAACCTGAGTGCCGAGCGGTCCATCGACGGACGCCGGTTTGCCCAGGCCTATTTCACAGAACTCCAGAAGACGCCGGGGTTTCAGGTCGTGCCAGTCGGCGTCGTCGAGCAGGCGATTTTCGACAATAAGCTCGAAATGAACGGCCGCGACGATGCCTTGAAGCTCGCAGAAATCCTGCACGTTGACGCCGTGGTGATCGGCGCAATCACCGACTATTCGCCGTATTATCCGCCGCGGATCGGCCTGCAGGTGTCGTGGTACTCGCCGCGCGACTGGACGTTCGCGCCGGGTGTGCCGGTGCATGAAGACGCCCGTCAGTGGGCGATGCCCCGAAAGAAATACTCGCTCTGGAAGACCAAGGAAGAGGAGTGTGCCCCCGGTCAGCCCGTCGTGCGGATGCAATCGCCCGACGAAGACCGACGGTGGTCATGGACTCGGTGGTTCCGCGGGAATGACTCTGGCAGCGACGGCAAGCCCCCGGCACGACTCGCGGAAGCCACACCGGCAGAATCAGCCGTAGCTCCGGACTCACCGCCGGTGAAGACATCCCCACCGGACGTTGTTCCGGAAGAACTTCCAACATTGCCGCCTCCGGCACCGGTCCTCTCCGCGACCCCGGGGTTTCAATCCCAGGCCGGTAACCCCGATTTCGACCCGCGCCTGCCGTTGATGTCTTACACCCGCATGTTCGATGGGTCTGACCCGCAGCTCACCGCGCGGCTGCGGGATTACGTCGAGCTCAGCGGTGATTTGCGTTCGGGTGGCTGGCAGGGCTATCTC
>DASRYX010000705.1:0-3898 GCA_035686985.1 Planctomycetaceae bacterium
GCGCGGATGCGGCTCGACAAGAAATCGGTCGCGGGGCAACTGCGGTTCGTCTTGCCGACGCGGCTGGGTCACGTCGAGACGATGGCGAATATTCCTGAGGATGATGTGCTCGCGGTGATGAAAACTGTGGGCGTGGTGTGATCTTGCGCGCTGGCCGCTTTGCAGGGTCACGGGCGCTCATTTCCTGACCTGCTAAGCGCAAGCGAGTTTACTCGCTTCTCGACCACACCAGCCGCAATCCCAGCGCCATCGCCACGCTGATGTGAAACGGCGCGAACAACGCCGCGGCGAACAGCAGATGATGCAGCGCTTCCGGCACGCCGGTAGGAGGTTCGTTATTGTTGAAGAAGAGTCCGAATCCGAGCGATCCGCAGACGGCGGCGAGCAGTGTCGGACCAGTCACCCACGCGGCTCGCCACCGCCATAGCGGGTTCATCCAGATCGATAATCCCAGCCCTCCGACCGCGCCCGCGGCCAAACCCGCCACCAGCCACGAGCGATCGCTGGATGAGGAGAAAATCGGAGCGAATGGGACGTAGGACAGCACTGCGCACCAATAAACCCCGGCACTGATCGGGACCGCCAGGATCGTCAGCCACCAGTTTCGGCCCTGCCAGCGCGACAGCGGAGCGAGCACACACAAGCCGAACCACACGCCGGGAAGAATCATGAACGCCATCCCGTGCAAGGGATTGTTCACTCCGGACTTGTTCAGCACTTCTTCGAGTCCGATCGTACCCGTCGTTGCCATGACGGACACCATTCCCAAGATGCCCATCAGCGTCAGCATCCGCAACAGCCGCACGGCGAAGCGCGGGTGGTTGAGCGTGGGAGGCAGGCGCCGCTGGAAGAACCATGACCGCATGCCGCGAAACGCCGCCCACAACGCCCACGGGTGATCGAGTGCGGGGTCGGACTCGAGGGGACTGTCATCAAGGGGCGTTGTCGGCATGGACATGAAAATGTCCCAGTCATGCCATGGCTGGGCTTCCGGGGAGATCAGAGTTTCAGCGAATCGATCGCTTCGCGAATGACGGTCGCACTCCGCGTGAGGGCGGCTGATTCCGTGGTGTCGAGCCCGAGCGGGATTGAAGCGATCAAACCTTCGCCGCCGACGATGCGGGGCAACGCGAGCGTGACATCGCGCACGCCGTTGACGTCTTCCGTCCGTCCGCAGACGCTCAAAATCGCGCGTTGATTGTGCAGGATCACATCGATAATGCGGGCGAGCGCGCTGCCGATGCCATAGTACGTTGCGCCTTTGCCGCCGATGATGTGGTACGCCGCTCGACGCACGCGCTCGTCGATGCGGGTGCGGTCGTCATCGGAAAGCATGACGGAACGCGTCGCGCAGTACTCTTCCAGCGACAATCCTGCGACCCGGGCGAGCGACCACGTCAGGACCTCGGAATCACCATGTTCGCCGATGACGTAGGCGTGAACGTGATGCGAATCGATGCCGAGATGGGTTCCCAACAGCGTACGAAACCGCGCGGTGTCGAGCGTGGTTCCCGAACCGAGCACGCGATGCGCCGGGACGCCGAGCTGGCCCGCAAAATGGGTCGTCAGGTGCGTCATGATGTCGACCGGATTCGTGGCGACCACCAGCACGGCGTCAGGGGCGGCTTTCACCACCGCGGGCACGATTTCCGCAAAGATCGCCGCGTTGCGCTCGAGCAACTGCAGTCGCGTTTCTCCCGGCTTCTGATTCACCCCGGCGGTGAGAATCACCACCGCGGCCCCCGCTAGATCCGCATACGTTCCGGCGCAGACCGTCAGCGGATACGAGAACGGCACGGCGTGGAAAATGTCGTCCGCCTCCGCCGAGGCCCGCGCTTCGTTCTTATCGACGAGGACGATCTCGCGGCCGACGCCATTCATCACCATGGCATACGCCGCGGTAGACCCGACATACCCGCAACCGACGACGCCGACTTTCATGATTTTGTTTCCATAAATGAAGAGACCCAGGGATGGTAATCCCTGGGTCTCTTGAAGAACAATCTGAAAATCTTGCGCGTTACGCGGCTTTGGACATCGCCTGCGGTCTAGCGTGGCACACAAAGATACAGCGCTGGCCTTCGATGCCGGTGTCGATGACGTTGTCGATCACGCCGAGTTTTTCCAGCAGTGCGGTGTACGCCTTCCGGCTGCCCTGGAAGCAATCGCTGCCGTTCTTGCCGAAGTCGACGTGGTCGTGGTTCTTGCTCCAGTGCACCAGGCACCGGCCGCGCGGCGACAGGCAGCTCATCCAGCCGCGGAGACACATTTCGGGATCAAAGCTGTGATCGAGCGAATTGCTGTAAACGAAATCGCACTTGCCGACCCATTCGGGCTTCACCTTATGGAAGTCCCATTGGATGACGTGTTCAAAACTGGCGGCTTGCGGAGAGATTTCGGTGCCGATGACTTCGCAGTTGAGCAGCTGCCGGAGCGTGCGAACCTCGGCTCCGTTACGGACGCCGTGACACAGCCCGAACTTCGGCCGCTTGACTTCCTGCTGGATCACGCCGGCGAGGAGTTCCAGTTCGGAATCCTGCACCCAGACGCGTTCGTGCTTGCGTTCGTGTGTTTCGAGCTGCGCTTTCACGTAGTCGTCATAAGACGCGAACTGATGCTGCCGGATGGACGACGGCGTGAGGTATTTGTAGACGAACTTCTTCAACTTGCGCAGCATGATCACCCTTCCGTGGATGCGGACCCGGACCGGCGGATTATGGTGATTGCCGGAAGCGGGTCAAGAGCACAGCGCGATAGGTCGTCATTCCCGCGCAGGCGGGAATCCACCGATTCCACGGCGGACGCGCGTCGTTGAATCCAAAGGCACTGGATTCCCGCCTGCGCGGGAATGACTTGGGGGCGGATCCCCGCCGGCGGTGTGAGCCATCGACGGGGAGATTTCGTCCTATCCACCAACCACGACCAATTACACCGCATCCAACACCTGTTTCAGGTCGGCGATGATGTCTTCCACGGCTTCCGTCCCGACCGACAGCCGCACGAAGTCCGGGGTGACGCCGGTAGCTTGCTGTTCTTCCGGCGTCAGCTGCTGGTGCGTGGTGCTGTTGGGGTGAATGATCAGCGACTTGCTGTCGCCGACGTTCGCCAGGTGCGAGAAGAGCTTCACGTTGTTGATCAGCTTGATGCCGTTCTCGCGCTGCTGCGTCGGCGTCGCGCCCTTCACGCCGAAACCGAGAATCGCCCCGCAACCCTTCGGCAGATATTTTTTCCCCAAAGAGTAGGACGGGTGATCTTCGAGGCCGGTGTAGTTCACCCAACCGACCTTCGGATGCGATTGCAGGAACTTCGCGACGGCGAGCGTATTGCTGCTGTGGCGTTCCATCCGCAGGTGGAGCGTTTCCAGACCCTGCAGCATCAGGAACGCGTTGAACGGGCTCATCGCCGGGCCGAGGTCGCGCAGCAGTTGCGTGCGGCACTTGAGGATGTACGCCAGGTTCATCGGTCCGAACGTTTCGAAGAACTTCATTCCGTGATAGCTCGGGTCCGGATCGGTCAGCCCGGGGAACTTGCCGTTGCCCCAGTTGAAGTCCCCCTTCTCGATGATCACGCCGCCGATGCTGGTGCCGTGGCCGCCGATGAACTTCGTGCAGGAGTGGACCACCACGTCGGCACCCCACTTGAACGGCTGGCAGAGGAACGGCGACGCGAGCGTGTTGTCGACGATCAGCGGAATGCCCGCGTCATGGGCGATCTTCGCGAGCGCTTCAAAATCGGGCAGGTCCAGACGCGGGTTGCCGAGCGTTTCGACGTAGAGGCACTTCGTCTTGCTGTCGATCGCCTTCTTGAAGTTCTCCGGGTTGTCACCCGACACGAACTTCGCGTTGATCCCCATTTTGGGGAACGTGTAGTGGAACAGGTTGTACGTGCCGCCGTAGAG
>DASRYX010000706.1:0-14633 GCA_035686985.1 Planctomycetaceae bacterium
GTGCTGGAAACCACGTCGGCCTATCGCCGCGGTTTGCGGGAAGACGATGAAATCGTGTCGTTCGCCGGCCGGCCAATCGGCAGCGTCAACCAGTTCAAGAACGTACTCGGCATTTATCCGGACGGTTGGACCGTCCCGCTGGTCTATCGCCGCGAGGGGAAACGCCAGGAGATCCTCGTCGAGCTGCGAAGTCTGCACCGCGCTTCCGAGTTCTTGAGCAAACCCAAAGGTCCCGGTGGTCCGCCTCCGCCGCAGCGTCCGCAACCGAACGATCCCAACAAGAAACCGATGCCGATGCCCAAGCCGGGGGATGATCCTCTCCCGCACGGCCATCCGTCGGACGAACCCGCCGCGCCGGAAGAGTGGAAGCATCTCTTCGTCGATAAGCCCGGATATGCGAACTACTACTTCAATGAGCAGGAACAGAAACGCGTCCTCGCCGGACTGAACGAATTCGCGTCGCTCGCGCCGCTGACCGGTCGATGGAAATGGGCCGGCCAGACCGCGGACAACCGCTCGTTTGTGGTGACGCTCGCTGACAACGGCCTCGGCATGACCATCGGCGAGAATCTCGTCTTCTTTCACCCGCTCGATGACAGCGAGCCGCAGGACGAGCCGCCGGGAACAGGGGGACTGCTGATGGCCCTGCATCATTTCAAGCAACTGGTGACGACAGGCCCGAAAGCCTTCGGCCTGATGACGTATGTCGGCAGCCAGCCGCTGGACGGACGTGGGCCGATGGTCGATGTGCTGACGACGCAGTCCGGTGTCGTGCTGACGCGGTGGTATTTCCATCGACAGGATGGCCGGTTGCTCGGCTGGGATTCCAGCTTGGGGAATGAGGTCGACCCGTGTTCGGTTCGCGTGGAAAGCACCGCGGATTTCGCCGGTCGCCGCAGCATTGCCAACTGGACCGTCCGCCACGGTGACAATGTCTTTGGCACCTTCCGTAATGCCACCATGGAACTGCAGCCT
Source organism: Planctomycetaceae bacterium (assembly GCA_035686985.1). Lineage (GTDB taxonomy): Bacteria > Planctomycetota > Planctomycetia > Planctomycetales > Planctomycetaceae > DSVQ01. Next base: position 976 of record DASRYX010000706.1, read on the forward strand.
GCGAAACCATGATTTTTCAGATGCTCGCCCCGATCCGCTGTCTCGCCTTGGTTGTGATCATGCTCACGGTCACGGTGGAGGCTCGCGCGCAATCAACGGCCGAGGCGATCGCCGAGGTTTCGCCGAAAGTCGTGAAGATCTTCGGCGCGGGGGGCCGTAAGAACCTATACGGTTACGGCTCGGGATTTCTGGTCTCCGCGGAAGGCCACATCGTCACCGTCTGGAGCCACATTCTCGACGGCGACACCGTGACCGTGGTCCTGCATGACGGCCAGCGGTATGAAGGCCGCGTGCTCGGCGCAGAACCGACGCTCGATCTCGCGGTGCTCAAAATCGATGCCGAGGGCTTGCCGCATTTCGATGTCACCAAGCCTTCTCCCACCGTCGGCCCGGGGGCTCGCGTGCTCGCGTTCAGCAACGTGTTCAAGGTTGCGACGGGCGATGAACCGGTGTCAGTGATCCACGGCGTCATTGCCGCGCAGACCACGTTATCCGCCCGGCGTGGCGTGTTTGACGCACCGTACTCCGGACCGGTGTATGTCGTGGACGCCGTTACGAACAACTCGGGTGCCGCCGGCGGTGTCCTTACCACGCGGTCGGGGCAACTGCTGGGGATGCTCGGCAAAGAACTGAAGAACAACACGACGCATACCTGGCTGAACTATGTCGTGCCGATGTCGCAGCTGCAGACCGCGATCACGGAGATCCAGACCGGTAAGTTCGCCCCCCGCAAAACCGACGACCAGGAAGACATGTCACCCGGTGCTCCGCGACGATATGCCCCGCGTGATTTCGGCCTGGTGATGCTGCCTGACGTTGTGACCAGAACCCCGGCTTATGTCGATCGCGTCATCACGGGATCACCCGCCGCCGAGGCGGGGGTGATGACCGATGACCTGATTCTGTTCGTGGGCGAACATCTCGTCTCGTCAGCTCGCGCGCTGCGGGATGAACTCGGTCAACTCGAGGCGGGTGATCGGGTGAAGATCGTCGTTCGCCGCGGCGATCAGCTGATCACGTTTGAATTCACCGTTCCCCGTAAGACCATGGAATGATCCCCGCGGGATCGATGATCGCACTATGAAGTCTCTCGCTGCAATTCTCGGTTGGCTCGCCTTCGTTCCCCTGTTGCAGGCAGCGCCGGATGCCCGCCTCGAAGCCTTGGAAGAGCAGGCGTTCAAAGAAGCCGCCGCGGTGGTGGCCCCCTCGGTCGTGCGGATCGAAACCGTCGGCGGTCTGGATCAGATCACCCCCGGACTCGCGGCGGGCGGCACGACCACCGGTCTGATCGTGACCAAGGACGGATTCGTCGTATCGAGCGCCTTCCACTTCGCCGCGAAACCCACGTCGATTCTGGTGACGCTTGCCGACAGCCGTAGGTTTGCCGCACGGCTGATCGCCACTGATCGTCAGCGGATGATCACGCTGCTGAAGATTGATGCCACCGGTTTGCCGGTGCCGCGCGTTGCGCCGCGCGACGGGTTCAAGGTCGGCCAATGGACACTCGCACTCGGACGCACGTTCGACACCGACTCGCCCAGCGTTTCGCTCGGCATCGTCAGCGCGGTGAACCGCGTGTGGGGCAAAGCCGTGCAGACGGACGCCAAGATTTCTCCACTGAATTATGGTGGGCCGTTGGTCGACGTGCAGGGCCGGGTGATGGGAATCCTCGCCCCACTGTCGCCGCAGTCCAATGGAGAAACCGCCGGTGTCGAGTGGTACGACTCGGGAATCGGCTTTGCGGTGCCCCTCGGAGACACGCTCGCCGTGCTCGATCGCCTTAAAGCCGGGCAGGATCTGTTGCCGGGCGTCTTCGGGGTGACGTTTCAGGAACGTGACAGTGCCGGGGCGACACCCGTGCTCGATCGCGTGCGGTTCGCGTCCCCGGCAGAAAAAGCCGGTCTGAAAAAGGGTGACCGCATCGTTGCCGCGGATGGCCGTGTTGTGAGATTTGTTGCCGAGCTTCGTTCAATCCTCGGCCGCAAATACGCCGGGGATGAAGTCGCGATGACCGCCAAGCGCGGCGAGCAGAAGCTCGACGTGAAGCTGACGCTCGTCGACAAAATCCCCCCCTTCGAACCGGCCTATCTCGGCATCCTGCCACAACGGCGCGGCGAAGGCGCGGTCGCACGGATCGTATTGCCCGAAGGTCCCGCCGCTCAAGCCGGGTTGAAAGCGAAAGACACGATCACCGCGTGGAATGACGAGCCCGTCACATCTTCCGCGCAATTGATCGAGCGCGTCAGCCGTCAACGACCGGGCGAGTCGGCGGCCGTCACCGTACAGCGCGACGGCCAGAATGAAAAACTGACCGTGAAGTTATCCGGGTATCCAGAAACGGTTCCCGATCAGGTCGCGGCGGACATCGCCTCCACGGACGCGCCGGTCCCTGATGCACCGAAGACCGGCCGCATCACGGAAACGCTGGAAGGCCACGATCGTCAGTACTGGGCGTACATCCCCGAGTCCTATCGCAAAGGGCAACCAGCGGCGCTGATGATCTTTCTGCACCCCGGTGCGGACTCGATGGAAGCGGCCGTGCTGCGGGCGTGGAAGCCGGAATGCGAACGCCGCGGGATCATTCTTGTCGCGCCGCTTTGTGACAAGCCCGCCGGATGGATGCCGAACGATCTCGAATTCGTGCAGGATGTCGTCGCGAAAGTTCGGGAGGAGTATGCGGTCGCGGATTCCCGGATCTTTGTGCACTCCGTGGGATCCGCCGCTCCGTTTGCCACGATTTACGCGTTCCGCAACCGGGCGATCGTCCGTGGAGTGGCGTTGACGGGCGCGGTCCTGCGCGGGCAGCTTCCTGAAAACGATCCCGACGAACGGCTGCAGTTCCATTTGTCGGGATCGCTCACCGACAAGCAGGCCACCGCCATCAAAGCCACCGCGGACATGGTGCGCAAAGCCCGGTATCCGCTGGTCTACACGACGTTCTCCCAAGTCGGCGAGGGCTATCCGCCCGATGCGACGGTCGAAGAGCTTGCCCGCTGGGCTGATTCGCTCGATCGGATCTGAGCATGATTCCTGTCGATGGGATGGCGACGGAGCTTTGCACAAATGTAGGGTCCGCTGTGCGGACCATCTTCTTCTCAGTGTGGTCCGCATAGCGGACCCTACAAAAAAACTGAGCGAGCTTCGCCCTCCCGACGGAATACATCGACGCTGAACGCAAGCGTCATTCCGTTTGTTCAGTTTGACACGTCTCATTGCAATGATTACAACGGGGCCGGTATTTCGCGGAGGCACATGCGGAGCATGCTGCCAGAGACAAGGATGTCGCCGTGCCCATTATCCGCTCCGTGCGCCGGAAGCTGCTGCTCAGCCTGGGGCTGGTCATGGCAATTCTGGCGCTTCAGGCCATCGGCGGCCTTTCCGGGCTGGTCTCTTACCGCTCGGCAATCCAAGGTCTCGATCGTGTTCTCACCGGCGAGCCCCGCCGCGCCGAGATTGTGACTGCTCTCGCGTGGGCCTTTGAGCCGCTGATGTGGCCGGCGCTTAAAGGGGAAGAGGGCCGCACGCTCCGTCGCAACGAAATGCAGCAACGGCTCAGCGACGCCCGAACGGCGGTCGCGGCGTATCTGCATCAACTGGAAATCGCGGCGGCATCGCCCGATATCCGCATTCCCAGCGAACTCATTCTGCGTGAAATCGATTACAAGCTCGCCAAGCTGATGACCACGGAGTTGCCGCGGGTCGGGCAACCCGAAACTGAAGACGAGGCGATTGAACGCCTGCGGCAGGAGCTCTCCGCGCTGCAGTTATCCGCGCTGCGAATTCCCAAGTCCGATGTGAGTCTCGACGCATCGCTGTCGGAAGCGCGGTCGGCATATCGCTCGCACTTCTGGCTCATCAGCGTGGCAACTGTCGCTGCGGTGGTGATCTTCCTGGGGCTGATCCGTTGTTCCTATCTATGGATCTTCTTGCCGATTCATAAGCTGCATCAGGGCGCGTCGCGGGTTGCCCAGGGTGATTTCAGCTACCGCGTGCAGGTTTCCGGGCATGACGAGATCAAGCAACTCGCCGAAAAATTCAACTCGATGACGGCGCGCTTCGAGGAGATCCGCGACAAACTCGATCGCGAAGTGCGCGAACGCACGCGGCAGGCAGTTCGCTCGGAGCGCTTGGCGGGGGTGGGTTTTCTCGCGGCCGGGGTCGCGCATGAAATCAACAATCCCCTTTCCGCCATCGCCATGGCCGCAGAATCGCTGGAAGGAAGATTGCACGAAGCCCAGGCTGCGCAGACGGGGCTCTGTGCGGATGATCTAGGCGTGCTGCAGCAGTATCTCAGCATGATTCAGCGCGAGTCGTTCCGCTGTCAGCAGATCACTCAACGGCTGCTCGATTTTTCTCGTGGCCAAGATGCTCCGCACACGCGGCATGATCTGACGAAGATCGTCCGGGAAGTCCTGGATATGGTCGGCCACATGAGCCGGTTTCGCGGTTACGAGATTGTGTTCGATGATTCGAAGCCCGTGCATCTCGATGTGCGCGGGTCCGAGATCAAACAGGTCGTGCTGAATATGGTGGCTAACGCGCTTGAGGCAATGGAGGGAACGGGGCGGCTCGAAATCGCCTTGATCGAACGCGCAGACGAGGTCCTGATGACGTTCAAGGACAACGGCTGCGGCATGACGCCGCATGTTCTCGAAAATCTGTTTGAGCCCTTCTTCACTGAGAAAAAGAACGGCCGTGGCACGGGGCTGGGGTTGTCGATCAGTCACCGGATTGTGACCGATCACGGCGGCCGCATCGCCGCGCACAGCGAAGGACCGGGGCGGGGAAGCACGTTCGAAATTCACCTGCCGCGCCGGGCCGCCGCGGTGGTGGTGAAAGCGGCATGATCTGCCGAGTCGGGATTGCTCCGTTTTTCTGGAACTGTTATGAGTCCGTTGCAAAATTTACTTTCACGTCAGTGAATCGAATCGGTCGCAACACCGGGGGCAAGGACGCTGCCGGTTGGGGTCAGGAGGTTGCCCGTTGACTGCTGCCACATCAAATCGCCTGCGCGTGTTGTTCGTCGACGACGAATCCGCCATTCGCGAAGTCATGAAGATCGAACTGCCTCGCATGGGGCATGATGTCGTGATCTGCGAAGACGGCATGACGGCGCTTAAGGCCCTCGAGAAGCAATCGTTCGACGCCGCCATCGTCGATCTGCGCATGCCCGGCATGAGCGGCTGGGACGTCATCGATCACATCAAGAAGGTTTCTCCGGAAACCGAAGTCGTGATCAGCACCGGCCACGGTGACATGGAAGCGGCGATCCAGGCGGTGCGGCGCGGCGCATATGATTTCCTGCCGAAGCCGTGCAAGCTGTTCGAGATTTCCGCGGTGCTGAAGCGCGTCGCCGAAAAGCGGACACTGACAAACAAAACGATCGCCCTGGAAACACGCCTCAAGTCGTTCGAAGGGTCGCCGGACATCATCGGCCGCACGCTACCCATGCAGCGTGTGAAGACACTCATCGAGAAGATCGCGCCGACCGATTCCAGCGTGCTGATCCTCGGCGAAACCGGGACCGGCAAGGAACTCGTGGCGCGGCGGATTCACGACCTCAGCAAACGCGCGAACATGCCGTTCGTTGCCGTGAACTGCGGTGCCTTGCCTGAAAACCTCGTCGAAAGCGAACTCTTCGGTCATCGCAAAGGAGCGTTCACCGGGGCGGATACGCCGCGCAAAGGGCTCATTGAAGTCGCTAATGGAGGAACGTTGTTCCTCGACGAACTCGGCGAACTCGACAAATCGATGCAGGTGAAAATGCTGCGGTTCCTCGAATCCGGGGAAGTCCGCCGGGTCGGGGAAAATGAAGCGTTTCACGTCGACGTTCGCGTGGTGTGTGCGACCAATCGCGATCTGCAGCAGATGGTGCGGGAAGGCGGGTTCCGCGAGGACTTGTTCTTCCGTGTGAACACCTTCGAGATTCACCTGCCGTCGCTGCGGGAGCGCAAGGACGATATTCCGGATCTCGCGCGGGCGCTGATTGCGCGGCACATGAAGCGCCGGGACGTGCCGGAAAGCATTCTCGCACCGGAAACGATCGCCGTCCTGCAGAAATATGAATGGTCGGGCAATGTTCGCGAGATGGCCAACGCGCTCGAGCACGCTGCAATTCTGGCCGACAATGGCACGATCTTCCCTGAGCACCTCCCGGCGAGCATGACACGCAGCAGCCAGAACGTCGATCACCCGGCGTCCATCGCGTTGCCGATGGCGGCGCGAACGCTGCGGGAAATCGAGATGGACGTGATCTACCAGGTTCTCGACAAGCACAAAGGCGACAAGCCCAAGGCCGCGCAGGAACTGGGGATCGCGCTCAAGACGCTGTACAACAAATTGAACAGCGATCAGAACCGGGCGGCCGGCTAACGCATCGGTCAGCTTGAACTCGGCGATCACTTTCGGCGACGACACCCGCCCGTCCGTAAGGGGTGTTCGATCGCCGGAAAGGAAAAACTGGCCCGCAAAGAAGTCGTCGCTTGAGGCGACGAATGGCATCAGTACTGACGGATCACGCCAACGACAACGCCTTCGACGTCCACGTGATTCGAGAAGATCGGCTTCATGCCTTTGTTCGCCGGTTCAAGCCGCACGCGGTGCGTTTCGCGGTAGTAGCGTTTGAGCGTGGCGTCATCGCCTTCGACTCGCGCGACAACGATGTCACCATCGCGTGCGTCCACGTTCTTCTTCACGACGACATAGTCTCCTTCCTGGATGTGGTCGTCGATCATCGACTCGCCCTTCACCCGCAGGCAGACGTGATCGTCACAGCTGAACAGCCCGCTGAAATCGATCCGTTCTTCCTGCTGCAAGGCGAGCAGCGGACTGCCCGCGGCGATCAGTCCCGCCAGTGGCAGGCTCGTTCGCGATTGCGGCGGATTAGAAAGCTGAATCGCGCGGGACATGTGCGATTCGCGGGTGATCAGACCTTTCTTTTCCAGGGCCTTGAGATGACACATCACGCCGTTGGGTGACCGGATGCCGAATTGGCCGCCGATTTCCCGTACGGTGGGGCCGTATCCCCGGTTGACGATCTTGTCGCGGATGAACTCGTAAATGTCTTTTTGCCGCTGGGTCAGCACGGCTTTCTGCGATACCATGAATCACTCCTCTGTCTCTGCCTGAAGAGACATGGTCCTCCTGCCGTCAACGGATCAAAATATCCGAATGGGTTGGGATGGTTCGGACGATCCGCGCGCCATTCGCAATGGCTTAGGAGAAACTCTAATATACCGGAGTCTAGATTCAAGGGCTTTGCGGGAGTTTTGTTCAGAATGTCGCCTGTGCAGTGGTTTGCCCGACACTGTTCATTTATGGCGGATTGTCTAGTTTACAGCTGTAACTGCTTTCCGTGGAAGCAGTTCATGATCGCAGGAATAGGGATTTCCTTGTCCTGATTGCAAGTGAGGGATTTGTAAGGGATTTGGACGATCTTTCCGTTTCCGCGCGTTTCAGTGGCCAAAAGAAAAAGTCCGATCTTGCTCGTGCAAGATCGGACTAGCGGAGAGTCTGCTAAGAAAACGGTTGCGTTCAGTTCTTCGCCGCCGCTGCCTCGCTCGCAGTGCGGGCGGCGGCCATGCCTTTCTTCAGTGTCGCATGGAGCGTCGCTTCGAATTCGCTCGGAGACACCTGCGTCTCAGCGACGATTCCCTTCGCGTCCACAATCCAGATGGTCGGTAGCGTCGTCACTCCGTAATACTTGGCCAGCGGGGCATTCCAACCGCGCTGTCCCTGTTCGACGTGGAAAATGACGGGCCAGGTCATCCCGGACTTCTCTCGGAAGGCGTCGAGTTCGCTCTCTTCGGAATCGAGCGACACGCTCAGAACACTGGCGTACTTCTTGTACTTTTCGCAGACGGCCTGGATCTGGGCACACTGCTCGACGAAGGGTGTCGCCGTGGACGACCAGAAGACGACCACGACGGCCTTGCCGGCGAAATCGTCGATCGAGAGATAGTTGCCGTCGATCGTCGGGCCGGCGAGTTCGAGTTTCTTGCCGGTCAGCGACATCCGGCGGAGAGCGCCCGCGCTCTGCAGCGCCTGCGGCGATTCCGGGAACTTCGACTGAATCAGCGCGAAACACGATTTGGCTTCTTGGGGAAACCCGTTGGCTTCGCAGCTCCGTCCAGCGGCCATCAGCAGCGGCACCGCGCGGGTGGTGTCCGTACCAAAGCGAGTCGCGTAGAGTTCCGCCTGGCGGGCGAATTCCTGGATCCACTTCGGTTCCGTCTTCGCATACCGCAGCGCACTGGCGTGGGCGAGATTCACCACGCTGATCTGCGCTTCCGCAGCGGCCGGGGAATCGGGTCGCTTGGCGTAAAAGGCTTCCGCGGCTTCATACAGGGCGTTGATGCTTTCCTCGTCGCCCTGCAACGCCAGCTGCAGCCGGGCATCGAGCAATTGCTGAACAGCGGCGAGAAACACGGGTTCTTTCGCCGGGTCTTTCGCAGTCTGACGGATGGCGTCGGTCGCGAGCTGAATCACCTGCTGATTGCGTTCCCGGCGCAGATTCCGGATCTGGCTCAGGACTTTGGCGCGTTCTTCCGCTGCCTTTTCTGCCGCCGCGGGATCTTCCACGGCTGGCTTTTCCACATCGCTGGCGGACGTGGTCTTGATGTCGTTTCCGGAGTCGCGGTCTTCGTCGTCGTCGCGGTCATCTCCGTCCAAGGACGGGAATGGCAGCAACCGCACCTTGGCGATCTCGAGCAGTTGCCACTCGGGGGTGCCTTCGGCGGGAGGCGCTTCCGCGACCGGTTCCGCGGTCTGGCCAGGAGGCATCAGATCAGCATCGGTCGGGGAACCGCCCTCGGTACTGGTCGTCGAGTTGCCGGTCTCATTGGCCGCGGTCCCGGCCGGAGCCGAGCCTTGATTGCAGCCTGAGACCGCGCACAGCAGACCGGCTCCGCAGACGAACGCCAAACCCCAGTTGGTTCTCACGATGACCTCTCCCTCCCTTGAGAGCGTCGAGCGAATTCAGCGGGAAACCCCGCCGGACACCCCAAACCTCGACAGCGCTGCGTGTTTTAGGGCCGAATGACCATTGCGGCAAGACGAATGTGTCGGCTTTCGGCGATTTGTGCCGTTCCGGCCCGTGAACTTGGGAGGCTCGGGTGCCAGGCTTGCAGCTTGCGGCTTGCCTGTTTTCAATCAGGCTGTACCGCCGACTGTTCCAGCCGAGACCGCAAATGAGTTTCCAGGACAACACCACGACCGACCGCCCCACATTCGTCACACACCTCGAATGCGGTCTCACGGGGGAACGCTATCCCGCGGATGAGGTGCACGGCTTGTCGCGGGCCGGAAAGCCCCTGCTAGTGCGCTACGATCTGGCCGCACTGAAAGCCGCGCTATCGCGCGATGATCTCCTGCGACGAACTCCAGATCTCTGGCGCTACCGCGAGTTTCTTCCGGTCCGGCGGACGGAAAACATCGTCAGCCTCGGCGAAGTGATGACGCCGCTGATTCGGTTGCCGAAGTCACAACGCGGGGCTGGTGAACTCCTCGTCAAAGATGAGAGCCGGTTGCCGACGGGGTCCTTCAAAGCCCGCGGGCTGTGTCTCGCGGTGTCGATGGCGAAGGAATTTGGCCTCAAACGTCTCGCGCTACCCACCAACGGTAACGCCGGGGCCGCGATGGCGGCCTATGCCGCCCGGGCGGGGATGGAAGCGTTCGTGTTCTGTCCCGACGACACGCCGACGGTGAACGTTCGCGAGATCGCAGCGCAAGGCGCGCAAGTGTGGATGGTCAACGGCCTCATCAACGACTGCGGCAAGATCGTCGGCAGCGGCAAAGAAGCGATGGGCTGGTTTGACTGTTCCACACTGAAGGAGCCTTACCGCATCGAAGGCAAAAAAACGATGGGGCTGGAGCTCGCGGAGCAGGGCGGCTGGCGGTTGCCCGACGTGATTTTCTATCCGACCGGCGGCGGAACGGGGCTGATCGGGATGTGGAAAGCATTCCGCGAATTGCAGGAAATCGGCTGGATTTCCGGGCCCTTGCCGCGGATGGTCGCCGTGCAGGCAACGGGCTGTGCCCCGATCGTAAAGGCCTACGAAAGCGGCCAGGAATTCGCTGAGCAGTGGCCGAATGCAAGAACCGTCGCGGCGGGGATTCGTGTCCCAGTGGCGGTCGGCGACTTCCTGATGCTGCGGGCCGTGCGCGAGTCAAACGGCTTTGCGATCGCGGTGGATGACGCGGCGATTCTACAGGCCCGCGATGATGTCTCCCGGCAGGACGGCTTGCTGATGTGTCCGGAAGGGGCCGCAACGTATGCCGCGTATTGCCAGTCTCTCCGCGAAGGCCGCATTCGTGCGGATGAATCCGCAGTGCTGTTCAACTGCGCCAGCGGATTGAAGTACGAGCTACCGCCGGTCGATCGTCGTCTCGATTACACACGGCCAATTCGGTTTGACGAGCTTGTGTCACGCAACGTTTAGCCGCGACCCGCAAGGGGAGCGCTCTATGAACGCCGAAATCGCGCTCCGCTGGCGCGTCGCGGCTAAACAGCTCATCGCCCCAGGCGCGCTTCACCGCGGAGCATCTCGCCGCGGCGTTGCAGTTCCGAATTCGGAACGAGGCGTTGCGGCTGCATCGCGTACCGGAACTGGTGCCGGTCGGTGATGTGGCCGGGCGTCAGGTTATCGGCGAAGAATTCGATCACCGGCCACTGATACCACGGGGCGGGCACATCCTGCTGCACGGTCAGCGTTTCGTATCCGTCTTTGATGAGCGTGAGTTCACGCGTGCCGTAATAGGTGAAGTCAACCGACACCGGCGTCGTGCCGATTTCCTTGCCTTCCAGCAGCACGAGCGCACCGGGCGGATCGGAATAGACCATCATCCGTCGCGACACGCAGCCGCTCAGCAGCAGGATGACGGCGGTCATCCCCAGCCAGCGGGCAGCGTTACGGTGGACAGACAACATCGGCGCACGATCCGGCAGAACAAACGGGCCGCAGAGTGTCGTGACCGGTCGGCGGGCCGTCAAGAGGAAAATAGCGCGTAACCAGCCCGCAGCGCGAGCAAGGGATTCCTTTTTCTTTGGCCGAAGAATCCTTGCTCGCGCTGCGGGCTGGTTGTGGTTGTCGCCAGCGCGATCTTTGAACGGTAGACTCAACGATCAAGGAGAAACCGAGTGGCCAAGTCCGACGATGATGCTGCACTGTTAGCCGGGGTCCGGCGTCAGGACGCCGCGGCGTGGCAGGCGCTCATCGACCGCTATCAGGGGCGGCTTCTCTCCTTCGCCGAACAGCGGCTGCAAGACCGCGCGGCCGCCGAAGACGTCGTGCAGGAGACGTTTCTCGGTTTCCTGATTTCATTGGTGAACTACGATTCCCGCACACCGCTGGAAGCGTTCCTGTTCTCGATCGCCGCACACAAATTGACCGATGCGCTCCGGCGGCGCGGTGTGCGACCGCGGCTGTTCGCCACGTTTTCCACGGACGAATCCACGCCCGATCCGGTCGGCCGTGAACGGAAAGCATCCAGTCTCGCTCAAAGCATGGAACGCCGCGTCGCACGAGAGGTCGTTCTGCAGCGCTGTTTGCAGGACTGGATCTCACAGTGGATGAGCCGCGGAGAATATGAGCGGCTGAAGTGTGTCGAACTGCTGTTCGTGGTCGGCTTACCAAATCAGGAGGCCGGGCGGCGACTCGGCATCAGCGAGCAGGCCGTCGCCAATCACAAAGCGTTCATCGTGCAGAAACTGAAAGACGCCGCGAAGACGGCCCGGCTGCGCGATGTCGATTGGGCAACGCTCGACTCGCTGTGAAAATGAAGAAGCCCAGGCATAAGAATGCCTGGGCTTCTGGTCTTATCAATCCCTCACCGCGTTATTGCAGGGCATAAATCGACGGGTCATCGACGATGAACTCGGTCGACCATGTGCGGCCGTCGTCCTGGTTCACCACGTTGAAGAAGAACGTGTTGACCTGCATCGCGGTGTAACCATACGGGAACGTTGATTTCAGGTGGTCGGCGGCAGTGAGGTTGCCGACGCCCGGCTTGGCGTAGTAGTGCACCTGGCCGTCCGGGGTGAAGGACATGCCGAACGTCCACCAGCCGGGTTCCTTGATCATCGGGCCTTGCAGATCTTCACCGCGGCTGCCAGAGCGGATGAGGATCATCGCGGAATCTTCTTTCGCCTGGCTGTCGTGCTTCGAGTTGAACTGGATGAAGAACCCCGGCCAGTACGCTTCCGACTTGCGGCTGCTCGTGACTGAACGGAACAACCGGCCCGACGAGCTCGACTTGTTGATGATGGTCACGCAATCGGACCGGATGCCGAAGTGGCTGCCCGTCCGCTTTTCCCATTGTTCAAACGGCGGCAGATATACGCGGCAGACAAAGCTGGGCGTGCGGTTGACCGGGAGGAAGCCGATCGCCGTCATATTGGCGAGCAGGTCGTCCTGCTGGAACTTATACGAGAGTTGCCCCGGCACGCCCGATTGCGTCGTCCGCAAGGCCATCGCGCCTTTGCTGCCGGGAAGGCCACCGGCAGGTGTCGGGACGCGCTTCACCAGGTCGGGTGTGCCGCGGTACATGCTCTCGAACCATTTCTGATTCGACGAGAATCCCGCCGGCTGCCGATCGACGCGGTCGAGATTGCTGCTGGCCTTGGGCAGATTGAGCGTGAACGTCCACGCTTCGTCCTCGAAATCATCCCCGACTTGCGTGAGCTTGGTACCTGTCCCGGGCACCACTTGTCCCCACGCCGGGGCATGCAATCCGGAGAAGGCGAAAGCGAGCAAGGTCCACGAGTAAATCGCGCGCGGCATGGAGACCGTCCTGTTCTCGGATCACGGACGCACGCCTCATGCGCGCTGCGGCACTTCCTGCCGGAGTCCATGATCCTGCCGATGAAATACGACCGAATCCGCCCAGGGGGCAGACTGTCGTTTGTATCGGGCATGCCGTCCGATCCGGTTGAACCAAACGAACGGGGGGCCTACGACCGGAAGAGTTTGACAGGGAACGTGGACGGACCGGTATTCGCCACAAATGCCTTGAGAATGTGTTAGTTGTCAGTGGTCCGTTGTCAGTTGGAAAAGTCGCTTTGAGTCTTGCCAACTGACCACTATCAACTAACAACAACCATTTACAACCGCGGCTTTTCGGGTTTCACGGGGGTGTTGAAGGACGGCGATCCGGACACCTTCACCTTGCGCTTGTAGACCTTTTCGCCGCAGGTGGCGAAGAGCGTGTCGAACTTTTCGCCGCCGAAGGTGATGTTCGAGACCTTGCCGTTCGGCGTCGGGACGATGAAGTTCACGCGTCCGGGTTGATCGCACACCTGGATGCCCATCCGCGTGGCCACGTAGACCCGGCCATCACGGTCGACTTCAACACCGTCCGCCCCGGCGTCATCCGCGGTGTCGGGTGAATGCAGATGGAAGTATTTCTGCTTGTACTTCAAAGAGCCGTCGGGTTGCACCTGGTACGAGTAGAGCCAGTGGGTCCGCGAATCGGCGACGTACAGCAGTGACTGGTCCGGCGACAGCGCGAGGCCGTTCGAGAACCGCAGGCCTTTGTCGACGACTTTCTTCTCACCCTGCGGGTTGATGTACCAGATCTGGCTCGGGTCGGTGCCATTCCAGCCGGGCTGCGTGACATACACGCCGCCGTCATGGCGGACGACGAGGTCGTTCCCCCGGAAC
>DASRYX010000707.1:0-12825 GCA_035686985.1 Planctomycetaceae bacterium
GCAACGGAAAGCGCAGCCCGATTCAGTTGATCAACAAGAAAGCCGTAACCGCGTGGGAAGCTCTCGGTCCGATGGCAGATGGCATCAGCGAAGTCGACAGACTTCTGATAGACAAGCAGCTTCTCAAACGCGAACGTCATGGCGTGAAGACCGGAGGATGAGAGGAGAAAGTAGTGAGTAGACCGAGGAGAGCGAGGAGAGCGACTCCCGCGTTCTCTTTCTACTCTCTACTTTCTCCGCTCTCCTCTCTATTTTTGCGGCCATGCCGCAAAAATCGGGATGACAGGATTTGAACCTGCGACTTCCTGGTCCCAAACCAGGCGCTCTAGCCAGGCTGAGCTACATCCCGGATATCATGGCAGTCTAGGCGGAACGAACCCATGCAGTCAACCTGGGCGTTCCACGTGGAACAACTGACGCCCAGGGAAGGCCTTCCCTGGGCTGTTCAGATTGATGCGCTGATCGCCTTGCAGGTTCACGCCGCGCGACGCAGTTTCCCCAACAACCGCTCGAACTCGTCGTTGTTGGCGAAGTCGATCACGATCTGACCGGCGTCCTTCTTCTTGAGCTTGATCTCAACCTTGGTCGCCAGCATATCCCGCAACTGATCCTGCAAGGACAGGATGTGCGCGGTCATCTCGGGCTTGCTCTTCGCCGGCTTGCCCTCAGGCCCGGGGAAGGGGATGGTGTCCCCCGACTCGGCGAGCAGCGTCCGCACGGCTTCCTCGGTCTTGCGAACCGACAGGCTCTCTTTCTGGATCCGATCACACAGCGCGAGCTGACGCGGTTCGTCGAGTGACAGGATCGCTCGCGCATGCCCGGCGGTGATCTTGTTCGCCAGCAGATCCGCCTGGATCGCCGCGGGGAGTTCCAGCAACCGCAGCATGTTGCTGACGGTCGAGCGGTCGAGGCTCAGTCGGCGGCCGAGTTCTTCAATCGGACATTGGAACCGGTTGAGATACTCCTGAAAGGCCTTCGCCTTTTCCAGCACGTTGAGGTCTTGCCGCTTGAGGTTCTCTTCGAGCGCGACTTCGCAGACCTGCTGATCGTCGAGGCTGAGGACCCGACACGGGACCAGTTCCAGCCCGGCTTTCTTCGCTGCGATCAACCGGCGTTCGCCCGCGATCAGCTGATAGCCATCTCCCACCGCGCGAACGAGCAGCGGCTGCAACACGCCGTGTTGACGGATGCTGTCTGCGAGTTCGTTGAGCGCTTCCGACTCGAACTCCTGCCGGGGCTGAAACGGATTGCGGTCAATCAGGTCGACATGGACCTCGGAGGAGTCCCCTGACGTGGTGGTCGGTTCGTCGCCATACGAGCCGGTCCCCAGCAGGGCGTTCAAGCCGCGGCCGAGCCGGCGGCGGGAAGGTTCGGGAGTGAGCTGTTGATCGTCCATGATTCGCTTCCTTGCGTGTGGTCCTCCGGCACGCGCCGCCCGAAGGACAACGGTTCCTGTTCGCCCCGTGCTTGTACCTACCGGACCGGAGCCGAACAAGAGGGACCGCCCGTGTCGCCACCCGGTGGAGGTGAGCCCCTGCGGACATTTTTTGTGTGTCGGCAACAACCGCCGGACGACTGTTTAGCGGCGACCCGGCAGGGGAGCGCTCCGCCCCGATGCCGCGCTCCGCTGGCGCGTCGCGGCTAAACGTCACCGATGTCGATAGAGCCGCACTTCGACCGGTGGCGGATCCGCGGGCATCGGGCCGTTGTCTAGCCGCACGATCGAACTCGGCTGGATGGGAATGGTGCTGACGAGTTCAAACTGGTCGGCGACTTTCGGCCAATGGTCGTTCCACGTGGAATCGCGCTCGGCGTCACTGCTGACCACCAGCCAGGAGCCGTCCAGCCGCGCGGCAGCTTCCGGCCCACCACACACCACCGCCGCGACGCCGCGCTCCCGCAGCGCGATCACCACCGGCGGGAGACCATACACCTGTGCGATCGCGTCCGATTGCGCGCGCAAAGAATCGGCGGCGCTCAGCGCGGCCTTTCGGAATCCGTCTCTCGCCTCCCAAAGGCGATCGTGCTTCCGAGGAATAGCCCAGCTCATCGGCCAGTCCAAAACAACGATCACAACGATCAAGGTTCCGACCATCAGAGCTCGTCGCCATTCGATGGGAGGCACACCCGAAGACGACCGCAGTTCCTGCATTGCCGTTCCCGGTGACGCAAGTCGGCCGATCACGAATGTCGTCAGGAGCGTGCTTGCCATCCACCACGGCACGAGCAACCGCGGGTAGGGTTGATAAAGCGGAGTGGTAACGAGCAGCCCGCAGAACCACGTACTGGCCAGGGCACAAGCCGCGACTTCAGGAACGGGCAGGGTCGAACGCCTGTTCTCGAAGACCCCGCAAGCAATTCCCATCAGCGCCATAAAGATGAACGTTCCCCAGAACATCGTCGCTGGATCGAACAGAAAGACTGCGACCGCGAGAATGACAACGGGAATGCGAATCCAGTTTGTCCGAGTCATGTGGACCCATGTCTTACCACCGAACGGTACCGAGACCGCCGCAGCAAAGCTGAGTGGCGTGAGCTGGTAGCAATAGCGCGCAAACGCATGATCGTGTGTAACAATGTTCGCCCACCACGCGGACCAACCCATGATGTAGCCGCGGTGGTTGGCGGCGATGGCGCTGTAACCGCCGACGGAGAGGCAGTCGCGGTAGACCGGAATCCATAACAGGCCCGCCGTGAGAATGCCGACGCCGGTGGCGATGGCCCACGCTCTCCAGCGCCGTTGTTCCGGTCGCAAAAAACATTGAAAGACCCCGCCGCCGACGAGCAGAATTGCCAGCGGCAGCCAGCCGGAATATTTCAGCCACCACGCGATCGCGGTCACCGCTCCGGTCAACAATCCGTTCTTCACGGTCGGGTCGAGCAGAAGTTTCCACGCGGCGAAGACGGCCCACAGGATCGCGAGCGTCACCGGCACATCGGTCAGAGCCGTGCGACTGTACGCCGCGTGGAACTCATTCAGTGCGACCAGCCACATCGCGACATACCCGGCGGTCGGCCCGAACCACCGCCGGGCGATCCACCACGCGGACGGAATCGTGGCGATCCCGCAGGCGAGACCCGGCACCATCGGCAACCACGCCGGGGCGTCCATTCCGGTCAGCGACCACGCGATGTAGCACCACTCGATCAGCGTCGGCAGTAACGGCGGTGCGTAAAATTGCCGCAGCGGATACTGGTATCCCTCTTCGGCTCCGAACCACACGTTCGCCGCATACACCCCCTCGTCGAAGTGCTCGACGGCGACGCGATCGAGAAATGCCAGCCGCACGACAGACCCGAGAATCACCGCGAGTGCCAGCCATTTCCATTCCTGCGCGGAAACCGGGTCCGCGGGCGGCACTGAGGTAGCGGGTGGCTGCGGCAACGGGATCATTCCTCGCGCGGCAACCGTTCTCGGCGGAACCTTGGGAACGAGCCGCGAATCGGCTATGATAACGTCAACACGAGCTGAATGAACTCGACCCGAATCTGCTGAGAACTGTCATGACCGATGTGAATGCGATGTACGACACCGCCATCAAACTGAAAGACAGCGGCGACCTCGCCGGGGCGGTGACGCAGCTTGAAGCCATCGAGGCAATCGACCCCAAGCACATTCTCACACACTCGGCGCTCGCCGTGATTTTGCAGCGCCTCGGTCGGCTGGACGATGCGATCGCCCATGCCTTCAAGGTGACGGAGCTGGAACCGGAAGATCCGTTCTCCTTCACGCAGATGTCGGTGATCTACCAGCGCTGCGGCAAGATTCAGGAAGCCGAAGACGCGATGGCCCGGGCCCGCATGATGGAAGCCGCCCGCGGTGGTCAGCGTCACTAAAGTCTTGATGAGCGCAGAACAGGGATCATCACCGTTCTTCGCTCATCAATTCACCGGCGGCGTCCACTTCGAGGGTTTGGGATTCGTGACGGTGAGCGGCAGGCCATCGCCGTAGTGCCGTTGCCGGTCGGCCAGTCGCGCGAGCATCTTTGTGATGCGTTCCCTCTGTTCAGGCTGATCCGCGAGATTGTGAACCTCGTCCGGATCGGTCTCGAGATCGAAGAGCTGCGTGACATCGACCTCCGGGTAACGGATCAGCTTCCAGCGGTCGTCGCGAATCGCGCGTTGTGATTTGCGGTAAGCGAGCATCAGCTCCGGCCGCGCTACAGTCTCTGTCCCGCGGATGACATTCGCAAAGCTCTGCCCGTCGATCCCGCTTGGCGCTTCCGCATCCACGAGATCGCAGACAGTCGGGAAGATGTCGAACAGATAGACAAGCGCATCACTCTTGCCCGGTTTGATCCCCGGCCCTGTAAAGACCAGCGGCGCTTTCATGCTGTGGTCGTACAGATTCTGCTTGCCCAGCAGTCCATGACTGCCGATCGCAATGCCCTGGTCCGCGGAGAAAATAATCAATGTCGATTCGAGCAACTGTTGCTGTTTCAGCGCGGCAAGCAATCGCCCGATGTGATGATCCATTCCCGTGATCGTCGCATCGTAATCGTGCCAAGTCGCGCGGACATCAGCGTCGGTCCGCGGCCACGGCAATAGCCGCTCATCGCGGATGGTCAGCTCGCCGTTGTCGAACGGATGATGCGGCAGCGCGTTCTTCGGCAGCGGGATTTTGGCGAGATCGTATTGGGATCGGTAAGCCTCCGCCGCAACGCGGGGGTCATGCGGATTGCCGAACGCGAGGTACATGAAGAAGGGCTTGCCGTCCGCGGCCAATGTTCGATGCTGCAGAAACTGAATCGCGTCATCGACAAGCTCTCGGCCGGGTTCGCCGCTGCGGCGTTCGGCTTCGTCGTTCTTCAGATACTTGTTGGTGTCGAACGTCGCCTGGATGAGTTGCGCCGTGTTGCCGCGTTTGCCGTGGTGGTAGGTGACGTAGCCCGCACGCTTCATCGCAGTCGCGAAGTTCGGCCCGTCCGCCGGCGCGAACTGTCCGCGACGTCCGTCGGGCCCATCATTCTGCCAACGAAAATAAGCGTTCCCGCTGAGAAGCATATTGCGGCTCGGAAGACAGACCGCGGGCGAATTGCCACCGAAGCAGTAGGCGTTCTGCATCACGAAACCGCGCTGCACCAGCGCGTCGAGATTCGGCGTGATAACGGCGGGATCACCGAGCGCCCGAACGGAATCGGCGCGCATGTCATCCGCGAAGAGAAACAGCACGTTCAGCTTCGCATCCGCCGATCGCGCTGCGCAGGCCATCGTCGTGAGAATCAGGACGCCTTGGGCGATGATCGTAGGAGCTCGCATGCCAGATCCTATCGTTGAATAATGTGGATCCGAGCGAACCGGACCGCGGCGTCCATCATCGCGATTCCGGAAAAAATCGCTACCATGCGGAAGACATCGCACCCTGATCAACACTTTCGAGGCGTGACTGGATGAGCGCTCCCGCGCAGGAAATCGCCCCCGAGTTGACGCACCGGCAACGGTACCTCGTGTTAGTCGCGTCGTTTCTCGGCTGGATGTTCGCGGGGCTCGAGATCGCGCTGTTCGTGTTGATTCACCGTCCGGCGATGGTCAGCCTGATGACCGCGAGCGGCGCGACGACGATCGATGAAGGCACCGTGCAGCAATGGTTCGCGTGGTATCAGGCGGCGTTCCTGTTCGGCGCGGCTTCCGGCGGCTGGTGGTTCGGAATCCTCGGCGATCGCCTCGGCCGCACCCGCTCGCTGTCGCTCAGCATTCTGTGTTACTCGGTTTTTACCGGAATCAGTTACTGGGCAACATCGCCGGTCGAGTTACTCGTCTGGCGGTTTCTCGCCTGTCACGGCATCGGCGGCGCGTGGCCGAATACCGTGGCGCTAGTCGCCGAGGCCTGGCCGGCGGCGTCGCGACCGTTTCTTGCCGGTCTCTTGGGAACCGCGGCGAATGTGGGGCAGGTGTCGATCGGGTTGATTGGACTCGGATGGGAAGTGACGCCCGCGTCCTGGCGCTGGGTGCTGGTCGTCGGCGCGCTGCCGGGACTACTCGGGGCCTGGTGCTGGCACGGTGTGCCGGAATCCCGCAAGTGGCTGGCCGCGCGCAATGCGAGAATGAACTCCGCGAGTCCGCTGCGGGAACTGTTTCAACCGCCGCTGCGGAGCCGCACGCTGATCGGGATTCTGCTCGGAGCCGTGCCGGTAATGGGCACCGCGGCGAACGCACAGTGGGTGGTCCCGTGGACCGATCAAGTCGCCGCGCAGAAATCCGCGGCGGCAGCGGAGGGTACGATCGTGAAGAAGCCGGATGCCAAATCCAAAGCGAAAGCCCAGATCTCGCGCTCCGGCGGCGCGGTCATCGGCAGCCTCATCGGCGGCATGCTCGCGACACTGCTGGGGCGGCGGACCACGTATTTTGTGATCAGTCTGCTTTCGCTCGCCGCCAGCCTCATTGTGTTCGGGACGTTGCAGCCGGGACATCCGTGGTTCTACACCGCCACGTTTCTGTTCGGACTCGTCGGCGTCATCTACTTCGGCTGGCTCCCGCTCTATCTACCCGAGCTGTTTCCCACGCGGGTGCGGGCCACGGGCACCGGGATCTCGTTCAATACGGGCCGGTCACTCGCCGCGTGCGTCACGCTGGGGACCGCGGCCTTCGTCGGCTGGTTCGGCGGAAATTACGCGAAGATCGGACTCTGGACGAGCACGATCTATCTGGCGGGAATGATCATCATTCTGTTTGCGCCGCGCACCGATGCCTCGAGTCTGAAGGAGTGACATGACCGACAGCTCCATCGGATTGATCGGCGTCGGTCTCGTGGGCACCGCCCTCGCCGAGCGGTGGCAGCGCGGCGGTTGGTCGGTGACGGGCTTCGATCTCGATCCGCAGTTTCGCTCGCGATTGGAAGCTGTCGGAGGAACCGCCGCCGCTTCCGTTCAAGATGTCATCGCAGCAAGCAACATTGTTGTGCTCAGCCTGCCTAACTCCGCAATTTCCTCGACGTTGCTCCACGAACAAATTTCCGCACTACGCCGAAAAGTAGTGATCGACACCACGACCGGTGAGCCATCCGAGATGGCCGCGCTCGGCCAGTTCCTGGCGCAACATGACACTCACTATCTCGATGCCACGATCGCCGGGTCGAGCGTGCAAGTGCGGAGCGGCGAGGTGCTCGTCATGATCGGTGGCGAAGCCGAAGTCGCCGCGAGATGTCACGACGTCTTCACGCCGTTCGCGAGTCATGTTTTCCACTTGGGACCGTGGGGTGCGGGTGCGGAAATGAAGCTCGTGGTGAACCTGGTGCTCGGGCTGCATCGCGCGGTGTTAGCCGAGGGGCTGATGTTCGCCGAGCGACTGGGCATCGACCCGCGGCGCGCACTGGACGTCCTGCAGGCGAGTCCCGCGGCATCGCGAGTGATGCAGACCAAGGGCGAAAAGATGTTGACCGGCGACTTCACGCCGCAGGCGCGGTTATCACAACACTATAAAGATGTGCGACTGATTCTCGCCGCCGGGGAAGCCGCATCGGCCCGCTTGCCGTTGTCGCAAGTCCACGCGCAACTGCTAGCCGAGCGCGAAGCCGCGGGCGACGGAGAACTCGACAATAGCGCGATCATTCGCGCATTCATGTCGCCGGAAGGGTGAGCGCGATGCGTTACCGCCCGCTGGGATCGACCGGAATCATGGTGTCCGAGATTGCGTTCGGTGCCGGTCCGGTCTCAGCCGTGATGATCGATCCGTCTCTAGGCCGAGCCTGCAAAGCCGTGGCGCATGCGATTCAACGCGGGATCAACTGGTTCGATACAGCAGCCGGGTATGGTGCCGGGCAATCCGAAACGAATCTTGGGATCGCACTCCAGAGAGTTGCGGACACGCGAGACGTCCATGTGGCGACGAAAGTCCGACTGGTCACTCGCGACAAAACAGATTTGTTTACGCAAGTAATCGAGTCCTTCCATGCCAGCCTTGCACGACTGAAGATGTCGCGTGTCACGCTGCTCCAGATTCACAACTCAATCACAGCCCACCGCGATGACGAGCCGACATCGATCACTCCCGACGACATCCTCGGACCACGCGGGGTTCTGGAGGCATTGGAAAACCTGCGATCGAACGGTCTCATCGATCACCTGGGGCTGACCGGAATCGGACAACCCGAAGCGCTGCGTGAGGTGATTCGGTCCCGGCGATTCGCGACGATTCAGGCGCCCTTTCATTTGCTGAATCCGACAGCGCTGGTGGCCCCAACAGGGGCGTTCCCGAAACCGCATTACCTAGGGTTTCTGCTGGATGCTGCCGAAATGCACATGGGCATCATGGCGATTCGCGTCTTCGCGGGTGGAGCCTTGCTGGACGCTCCGCCCAGCGCACACACGTTGAAAACGCCGTTCTTCCCGCTCGCCCTGTATGAGCGCGACCGCGCCGCGGCCGTGAAGCTCGCGGTGCAACTCGGGCGAGAAGTGCCGATGTCGCAATGGGCACTTCGGTTTGTGTTGTCACACACCGACATCGCAACGGCGATTCTCGGCCTGGCAACAACCGACGAAATCGATGCCGCGGTTTCCGTCAGTGATCGCGGACCGCTGACGGAAACCGAGCTCGATCGATTGCGCAAAGCGATCAATGATTCTGACGCAGGGATGTGATCGGCTACTTCGAGGAATCGGCTTCAGCGCCGTTCTTTCCGGCTTTCTTCGCCGCGGATTTCTTCGCCGACTCCGCGAGCAATTCTTTGAGCTTCACCTTCTGCTCGGCGGTCAGCACGCCTTCCACTTCCGCGTCGCGCTTACCACGCAGTTCTTCTACTTTGCGGATCAGTTCGTTGATCTCAGTGGCGTACTTGCCCTGCGTCTCGTAGATCGATTTCTTCTGCTTGTCACTCAGCCCGAGCTTCCCGTAGTTGTTCGGTAGCCGTCCGCTGACTTTGTCTTCCTCCTCAGCCGCAGGCTTGGCGGCTGTCGGTTTGGACGGCTTGCTGCCGCTTTCCTGCGTCCACGCGGTCAGCGCTCCGAACGCGATCAGGCAACCCGCGAGGCTCAGAATCATCCGCTGCATGTGAGAGGCCCTTCAACAACAGAGGCAGAGATGGCGTCCCGCCGAACTGACGCGTCTTCCTGTCCATGGCGAGTCCACGGCTTGCGTCAGCGAACACGATGCCCAGAGGTGGACAAATTTGCAAGTGATCCAAATTCGCCTTTGTAATAACCTCAATAAAAAAGCCCCACCGTCCTTCGACGGCAGGGCTCGCGAATCAGGCAAACTGGGCGGTGGTTATGTCAGCTTGCGCTCGCGGATCCAGTCGGTGTGCGACATCTTTCCGCGGGGTTGGTCGAGCCGTTCATACGTGTGAGCCCCGAAGTAATCGCGCTGGGCCTGCAGCAGGTTCGCGGGCAATCGACCGGTGCGGTAGCCGTCGTAGTAGCTGAGAGCCGCGCTGAACACCGGCGTCGGCAGTCCAAGTTGGACCGACGTCGACAGTACGCGCCGCCAGCTCGGCTGGGCCTTATCAATCGCCGCCTTGAAGAAGTCGTCTAATAACAAGTTTTCCAGCTGCGGATTCTTGTCGAAGGCAGACTTAATATCGCCGAGGAAGCGGCTGCGGATGATACATCCGCCGCGCCACAGCAAGGCGATGTTGCCATTATTCAGCTTCCAGCCGAATTCTTGCGCCGCGGCGTCGAGTTGTACATACCCTTGGGCATAACTACAAAGCTTTGAAGCGTACAGCGCCTGCCGGACATCTTCGATGAATTGTTTCTTGTCGCCGGTGAACTTGGCGTCCTTCGGGCCGGACAGCACTTGGCTCGCGCGAACGCGCGCATCTTTCTGAGCCGACAGACAACGGGCGTAAACCGCTTCGGTGATCAGCGTCGTCGGCACACCCAAATCGAGGGCGTGCTGGCTCATCCACTTGCCCGTGCCCTTCTGCTGGGCCGTGTCCAGAATCTGGTCCACGAGATACTGACCGGTTGCGGAATCTTTCACCGTGAAGATGTCACGAGTGATTTCGATCAGATAGCTTTCCAGCTCGCCTTCATTCCACGTCTTGAAGACCTGATACAACTCTTCATTGGTCAGGCCAAGGGCGTGCTTCAGAATAAAGTAGGCTTCACAGATGAGCTGCATATCGCCGTATTCGATGCCGTTGTGCACCATTTTGACATAATGCCCGGCACCGGCGTCGCCCACCCAATCACAACAGGGAATATCCGCCTTCGGGCCGACTTTGGCAGAAATCGCCTGGAAGATGTCTTTCACGAACGGCCACGCATCGTGATGGCCACCGGGCATGATGCTCGGGCCTTTGAGGGCGCCTTCTTCACCACCAGAGACACCGGTGCCAATGAACCGGAAGCCGGCTTTGCGGAGATCAGCGTCGCGACGGTTGGTGTCGCGGAAGTCGCTGTTGCCGCCGTCGATAAAGATGTCGCCCGGTTCCAGCAGCGGCTTGAGCTGGTCGATCACGGCATCGACCGGAGCCCCCGCCTTCACCATGATCATGATCCGCCGCGGTTTCTTCAGGCTACCGACGAATGCTTTCAGGTCGTGATAACCCTTGATGCGGTCAACGGTTCCGGCATGAACCTTATCGGCGGGCTCGTTCTTCAGTCCGCCCACGAACTCATCAGTGGTCGCGGTGGTGCGGTTGTAGACGCCCACGGAAAATCCGTGGTTGGCCATATTCAGGACGAGGTTCTGACCCATGACGGCCAGGCCGACGAGACCGATATCATGCTGCGACATCTGCGAAACCAATTCTGGTGGACACGGGGTACCGGACACGAACCGGGCATTCTACCGGCGCGCGGCACCGCCAACAAACCGAGAAACCGGGCAGTTTGTCGAAGCAGCTTGAATCCATGCGGCGGCGTTGATATTCCAGTTTGAGATGTCGAACCCACACTCACAAGGATTGACCATGATTCGTGCTCTGCTCGCGCTGGCAGTGATCTGCTCGCCGGGATTTGTGCAGATCGCCAACGCGCAGATCAATATCACGCCGGATGTGGTCTATGGCCACAAAGACGGCCTGGCGATGACCTACGACGTTTTCACGCCGAAAGAGAACGCGAAGGGCATCGGCATCCTGTTCATGGTCAGCGGCGGCTGGTACTCCAGCTGGACGCCCCCGGACAAGGCGCAATTCATGTTTGCCCCGCTCGCGACCAAAGGATTTACCGTCTTCGCGGTCCGGCATGGCAGCAGCCCGAAATATGGCATCCCGGACGCCGTCGGCGATGTCCGCCGCGCTGTGAGACACATCCGCATGAACGCCGAGCAATTCAAGATTGACCCGCAAAAACTCGGTGTTTACGGCATGAGTGCCGGCGGACACCTCTCCCTGATGCTGGGCACGGCGTCGGATGAAGGCGATCCGAAATCGATGGATCCGGTGCTGAAGGTAAGTGATCGCGTGCAGGCCGTGGTGGCGTATGTCGCCCCGACGGACCTCACGATCATGGTGCGGGACCACAAGGACCGACTACCGGCGTACGATCGTTTTCCCGCGCTCGATCTGAAGATGGACGGCGCGAAGGATATGTCACCGCTGCTCAACGTGAGCGAAGACGATCCGCCGACGCTACTGATCGTGGGCGTGAAGGATGATCTGGTGCCGGTCGATCACAGCCGGAAGATCAAGACCGCGCTGGAAGAGAAGAAGGTGCCGGTGAAAATTGTGGAATATCCGAACTCCGGCCACGGCCTGGTTCCGGACGACGCGAAGGACTCGATCACGCAGATGGCCGACTGGTTCGAGCTGCATCTGAAGAAGTGATCACCCAGAACGAAGAGACCCAGGGTTAAGAAACCCTGGGCTTCTTGCGAGAGTGGACGATACAGGACTGGAACCTTTCCGGTTTCCGTCGAGAAATTCTGAAGTTGCAGGCGGCGCGGGGCGACGGTTCTGCCAATCTGGCCAACGCGAACACCTTCGGCGATGACACGCTACAGTGGCTGTTGGCGGTCTGGCCGTCGCTGCATTTGGAGGCTCATCACAGAATTCTCGACATTGCGGACGGTTGCGTCGCGCGGGATTGACTGCGGACACCCATCTCACTGCGATCAGGAGACCAATACTGTACGAAGCGGCGTCGCTTCACAGTCCGTTTCAAGTGACTGCTTGGCAGTCGTTGCGGACAGTTCCACAGTGATCGTTGTCCCTCGTCCTTCACGGCTGGCCACTCGAATTTCGCCGCCATGGCGGTGAATGATCGCGCGGCTGATGGCGAGGCCCAGGCCTGCTCCGCCAGTGGCGCGATCGCGCGAAGCATCGACACGGTAGAACCGTTCAAAGACGTGGGGAAGGTGGGGCGCGGGGATGCCGCAGCCGGTGTCCGCAACTGTCACCACGGCCAAATTATCCCGTCCGGTCAGGCAGAGCGAGATTTCCCCGCCTGCCGGGGTGAACTTGATGGCGTTATCGACCAGGTTGAGGAAGACTCGTCGCAGCCGCTGCGTGTCGCCGCGGACCTGACACGACTGTAACTTTTGCCGAATGATCGTGACCGATTTCTCATCGGCAAGCGGTTCGAGATCGGTTGCGACCTGTTCGAGAAGCGGCGCCAGATCAATGTCTTCCAGCGGGCATTCTGCAAGTCCCGCATCTTCTTTGGCCAGCAGCAATAACTGGTCGGAAAGTGTGGTCAACCGGTTGGTGTCTTCAGCGATGCTGTGCAGGCATTCCTGATAGTAGGACTCCGACCGGGGACTGTGTAACGCAACTTCGGCTGCGCTGCGGATCACCGCCAGCGGAGTCCGAATTTCATGCGCGGCATCGGCGGTGAATTGTCGCAACTCGGTGAACGTGCCCTGGAGACGGTCTAACATCGCATTGAAAGTGCTGGCAAGGTGTCCCAGTTCATCGTTCGGGTTTGCGACGGCGAGACGTTCATC
>DASRYX010000708.1:0-2529 GCA_035686985.1 Planctomycetaceae bacterium
GGCCAGGGCCTTCTGCCATGCCTTGAAGTCCGGCTCGGCGGCGAACGCGAGAGCAGGGATCGTCAACAATGTCCAGACGGTGAGGAATCGAGCGGCAGGCACGGCTTTCTCCAGCAGGGCGGGGCGACGGTCGCAGAAACGCAGTGTACGCCTTGAACCGGGCTAATCCTAGCGTTGCGCTTTTCCCTGCGTTGGTTCCGCGGTAGGATGCTCGCCAGACGAACAGGGGCGGTGATCTCTGTCCCCGAATCAGATACCAAAAAAATCCCCGTGGATTCCGCGAGCATGGATGCCGCTGCCACCGATCTGGAAATCGCACTCCGCGAATGGCGGGAGACGATTCATACCCGTCTCGCGGGGTATATGACCGAACGGCTGGATTGCCCGCCGCGGTTGCGGGAATCGATGGCGTACAGTCTGCTCGCCGGCGGAAAACGGTTGCGTCCTCTGCTGGCGATGGTGGCGTGCGAAGCCTGCGGCGGTGATCCGATGGCGGCGTTGCCCGCCGGTTGTGCCCTGGAGATGGTCCACACATACTCGCTGATTCATGACGATCTGCCGGCGATGGACAACGATGACTTCCGCCGTGGTCGCCCGACGAATCACAAAGTTTTCGGCGAAGCGATGGCCATTCTGGCCGGGGACTCGTTGTTGACTCTGGCGTTTGAAGTGGTTGCGCGGGATGTGCAGCCAGGACATGTGGCGGCGGCATGCTGTGCGGACCTCGCGTCCTCGGCTGGTGAATGCGGGATGGTCGCCGGACAGGTCGTCGATCTCGAAGCGGAAACCACCGGGGTCAAAGATCTTGCGCATCTGGAAAGCATTCATCGCCGCAAGACTGGCCGGTTGCTGACTTGCGGATTGACGATGGGGGGCCGGATTGCCGGGGCGGACGCGCCCACGCTTCTTCGGCTGGAAGAGTACGGACGGTGTGTTGGTTTAGCGTTCCAAATTGCGGATGACTTATTGGATGTGAGCGGCGACCCCGACAAAATGGGGAAGGGCGTGCAGAAGGACGCCGGTTTGGGAAAGCTGACGTATCCGGGCCTGTTGGGCGTCGATGAAAGTCGTCGACGGTTGTGGAGTTTGTTGGACGAAGCGAAACAGCAGGCGGCGTCATTCGGCACGCAGGGAGCAAAGCTCGCCGCCCTTGCGGATTTCGTGGGGAAGAGGGACCACTGATGGAATTCCAGATTCTGCCCCGCATTCAATCGCCGCTCGATCTGCGCGGCCTCACCGATTCACAACTCAAGCAGCTCGCGGATGAAATCCGGGAAGCGCTCTGCACGGTGGTGACCGATCGCACCGCGCACTTCGCGAGCAATCTCGGCGTGGTCGAGTTGTGCCTGGCGCTGCATCTTGTGTTTGATTTCTCCAAAGACCGGCTGATCTGGGACACTGGCCACCAGATCTACCCGCATAAACTGATTACCGGACGATTCAAAGAATTCACCACCATTCGCCGCCGGCATGGCTTGATGGGGTTCCCGAATCCGAATGAAAGTCCATACGACCTGTTCATGACCGGTCATGCGGGAGCCAGCGTCTCAACGGTGCTCGGATTGAAAGCCGGGGATGATCTCGCCGGGCAGATGGGCCGCAAATCGGTCGCGGTCATCGGCGATGGCGCGCTACCGTCCGGTGTGGTCTTCGAGGCGATGAACAACGCCGCTGAACTCAAGAAAGACCTGCTGGTCATTCTGAACGACAACAAGATGGGCATCTGCCCGCGTGTCGGCGGGTTGGCCAAGTATCTGGATAAAGCCCGCACGGCAACTTTCTATAACGGCCTGAAACGCGACGTGTCGTGGCTGCTGAATCGCGTTCCGGTGGTCGGCGAAAGCGCATCGCAGGCGATCTCGCACTTTAAGGATGCGCTCAAGGGCTTTCTGCACGGCGGCATGCTCTTCGAGGAAATGGGCTTCCGCTACATCGGCCCGGTGGATGGCCACGATCTGATCGGACTCCGCAAATCGCTCGAAATGGTGAAGGATGTCACCGGGCCGGTGCTGTTGCATGTCTTCACGCAGAAGGGCCAGGGGTTCGCTCCGGCGTGTGACGACCCGGTGATGTTCCACGCGCCGCCACCGTTCCAGCGCAACGGCCAGCACGAAGTCGGCAGCATCAAGAAGAGCTCGTCCGTCGCCTACACCAACACCGTGAGCGATGCGCTCTACGACGAGATGCAACGCAATCCCAAGGTGTGTGTCCTCACCGCGGCGATGTGCGAAGGCAACAAGCTCTCCCGCGTTCGCAGCGATTTCCCCGACCGCTTCTTCGACACCGGGATCTGCGAAGCGCATACGGTGGCCTTCGCGGGCGGAATGGCGAAAGCCGGCATGCGACCCGTAGTCGACATTTACAGCACCTTCCTGCAACGCAGCTTCGCCCACATCTTCCAGGAAGTCGCGCTGCAGAACTTGCCGGTCACGTTCTGTCTCGATCGCGCCGGCCTCGCCGGGCCCGATGGTCCGACACATCACGGGGCTTTCGACAACACCTACATGCGCGTCTTCCCGAACATGATCG
>DASRYX010000709.1:0-9543 GCA_035686985.1 Planctomycetaceae bacterium
TCGATGCTTGATTGATTGACCAGCAGATTGGCGATCGGCAGCGAATTGGTGACCACCTGGAGAGACTTGCCGGTCAGACACCGCGCGACTTCGAGCGTGGTCGTCCCGCCGTCGAGGAGCACGGTATCGCCCGGTTCGATCTCCTCGGCGACAGCCCGGCCGATGCGTTGTTTCTGATCGAGAGCCGCGGTGCCGCGTTCTTCGAACGGAGTAATGTGGTCGCCGGTGTAAGCCGCGCCGCCACGGGTTCGGCGGACCTGTCCGACGCCGTCAAGATATTCCAAATCCCGTCGAACAGTGGACTCACTCGCGCCCAGCTTGTCCACCAGCTCATGCAACGAAACAAACCCCTGTCTCTCAATGAGTTGCAGGATTTCGTCGCGGCGCTGATCGAGAAGCATAGCGACCACTGTCGATTCCGGACGGCAGCTTGTGCGTGAGAATTGTTTTCCCAGACGCACTATCCTACCATCGCGATGGAGACATCACAACCACATACGGTCAAATTCGGTCAGAATCGATCGAAACCGACAGCGAGAGTGGTACTTATCTTCCAATAAGACTCAGTCGGCGGGCACCGTTTCCGCGACCGCTGCGACCGGAAACTCAGGCAGTCTCAGCCATCAGCACCCGAGATCCTGCCACCTGCAACCGCCCGCTGGCAAATTGGGCAATCGCTTCGGGGTAGGCAAGACATTCCTGCTCAAAGACACGGGACGCCAATATGTGAGGCGTATCCGCATCGAAAACCGGGACCGTCTTCTGCAAGATGATCGGCCCGTGATCGTACTGGTCATCAACGAAATGCACCGTGCAGCCACTGACTTTACAGCCGCGAGTGATGACGGCCTCATGGACTTTATCGCCGTGGTAACCTTTGCCGGCGAATGAGGGAATCAGCGACGGGTGAATGTTCATCACTCGCAGCGCAAAGTCCGCGGGAATCTGCAGCAGCGCCAGAAATCCGCCGCAGATCACCAGGTCGATTTTCGCCGCACGGCATCGGTCGAAGATCGCGGTGCTGAAGTCACCGACGGAGGCAAACGATTTGCGCTCGATCACCTCGCACGGCAGACCGGCGTTCGCGGCTTTCGTCACGCCCCCGCAATCGGGTCGACTCGCGACCACAATTCCGACTTCGGCGCTCAATGCACCGCGACGAATGTGATCGACGAGATTCGTCAGGGTGGTCCCGCCACCGGAGATCAGCACGGCGAGCCGCAACGGACGGTCCACTGCGGTCCAGGGCGTCACGGAAGAGGATGCGTCCATCAGTGGTGATGCTCAATCGAAGTGTCCGTGACCGTTCCGGCCTGCACGAAATCGCCCATATCCGCCTCGCCAAACAAGCGGCCTTGGGCGTCGAACACCGGGGCCATCGGCCGGAAGAACCGCCGGTCCTGATGCATGCGGGCGACACCCCACGCACACGCGAAGAACAGCACCGCGGTCGAGCCATAGCCCCAAGCCGTGGGGGCCGCACTCGCCGTCAGTTCGGGCATTTCGAGCCAATCCACACCGCCGGCAAGAAACAGCGGCGCTTTCCGCGGCACGTCCTGCGCTTCATAACCGTAATTCTTCAGGAAATAGCCCGTAAACTGCACGTCCTCGTTGAGATCAGCCCCCATCGGTAGACCGTTGGGCTTCTTCGTGAAGATCACGACCACGGGATTGCCCTGGGCGTCGTGAGGATAGATCCACGCCTCATAGACATGCCGGAAACCGTAGCTGTTGCGGCCCGGGTCATATTTCACGAGCCGCCGCAGGACGCCGCGCATCGAAACGAGCTGGCCGCGGAATTCCTGGGGATGTTCCAGAACATCACCGAACGTCGATTCTTCGATCCGCGACTGCCCTGAGGCGATGGATGCCGTGGTTTGCCGGTTCTGCAGGAAGCCCGCAGCCCACTCTTCCAGTTGTGCGGTCTTGAGATGCCGGCTCGATTGCAGCCCGGCGAAATACGCGTCGCGATCTTCGGCTTGGAGACCGAGCGGGATGTTGTCCCGGACGGCTAGCAGCAGTTCAGGATTCAGCGACCGGCCGCGATCCAGCGACGCCGGCAGTTCCAGTTCCTGCGAATTGCGGCGCGATAAGCCCGACGGAACCGGCAAGTCGACCCGTGTCGGACGGGTGGATTCGGTGCGCTCGCCGAACCGCAGATTCGGATCGGCACCGAAGTCGTTCCCCTGAGCCGCCGCGATCAACGGCAAGCACACAATACCAGCGAGGATCAACAAGGGTTTGAGCATCCGTGCGTTCCGGAAATCCGTTCAAAGGTTGCAGTCGACACGAATCATAAGTCCAAACCGCGAACCGTGACTACTCCAACCTGAGCCGAAGCCGTTCACTGTCCCCCGGTCGACACATTGAGCGGAACCTGCTGCGGGGACATCAGATATCCGATGAGATCCCGTATTTCATCCGCTTTGAGCGAATTGAACAGACCATCGGGCATCAGGGACAGCTTGGACGGGTTAATCTCGTCGATATCGGCCCGGTTGATCGTCAGCTTTTCTGTGGGCGTCTGCACCGTGATCGTTCGGTCGGTCTGCTCGCCGATGACGCCCGAAATCACACGACCGTCATGAAGCAGGATGATCGACATGCGGAAATTCGTCGCCAACGTTGCTGATGGATCAACGATGTTTTCCAGCAGATAATTCAGATTCGATCGCTGCGCCCCGGTAAGTTCCGGGCCAATCGCGCCGCCGGTTCCGAACAGTTTGTGGCACTTCGCACAGTTCTTTTCGAAGAGCTGCCGACCATTCGTTAACACGGCGGCAGCGCGGGTCGCGTCGTCGAGTTGCGTCCGGTATTTGGCGATCAGCTCGACACGGTCTGCGGCGATCAAGCGCTGATCGGGCCACAGCGAGAGAATCTGTTCGTTGAGCGCCCCGTTGTCGAGCAGTTGCATCTGCCGTAACAGAAACGGCGAGACATCACCGGCGGGGATCTTTTTGTCGGCGACGGCGGCCAACAACAGCTTCGCTTCGGCAGGACGGGACGCCAGGGCAATCACGGCGGCGTCACGGCCCGGTCGGGGCAGACGGTTGTAATTCTCAATGAACAACGGAGCCGAGGTCGTCAGATCGAGGGTCGCCAGCCCGTTCACCGCCGCGTCACACAGATCACGGTCGGTGATCAGGTTCCGCAGGATCGGGGCCAGTTCCGCCGTCTTCGCCGCGGAGAGCGACCGAATCGCCTGTCGGCGACTGTCCGTCGGCTGTTTGCCATCCCCGACGAGTTTCAGCACTTCGCCAATCGCACGGCCGTCACCGAAGACGATCGACAATTCCTGCACGAGCGACCGAATCTCGGGATTCACACCGTCCTTGTTGTTTGTGGCAGCGAATTCGCTCCAACCTTGAGGAGCAGGCACCTTTTGCCACCCACGTACCGCGAGCGACAAGCCGGTGAGGATCGCCTGACGTGATTCCGACGTGGGAGCTTTCTGCAAACCCGCCGTCAGTTTCTGGCCGACTTCGGGATGGCGTTCCATTTCGTTGCCCAGCCGCCGGGTGATGCATTCGGTGACCAGCGGTAATTGTGAAGCGGCAATCACTTTCAAGGCCGCATCGGCGTGTTGTACAACCACGCTTTCCAGGCCATACCACACCATCAGCGGAAACACGCGATCGTTCGCCAGCTCACGGCGCTTGACCAGCGATTCGGCAATTGCAAACCGCGTCTCGGCGGGGAGTTTTTGCAATGCCGAAGCCACAAAAGTCAGCACGAGACCCGATGAATCTCGCGATGCGAGACGCGCTAATGTGGCGGCCACGGTCTTTTCATGCGGGAACTGCTCGCCGATCAATTTCACCACGGCGACGCGCAGATGTTCGTCATCGAGTTGCAGCAGCGGAATCAACCGGTCGAGTTTGAGTCCTCCGGTCACATCCAGCAGCCACAACCGGCGCAACTGCAGTTTCGAATTCGCCGGCATGACTAGCTCGGCCCACAATTGCTGGTGAACGTCCGAGAAATCTTCGCCGGCAACAGCGCGTTCCTGCAGCAACCGTCGGGCGGTGCGGCCATACCATTCGTTGGGGTGCGATTGCAGGTCGATCAATTCCGCCGTCGACTTCTTCGCGAGATCAAAATCCGCGGGAAGTTTCGCGGGCATGCCGAAGTCGATCTTGTAAATGCGACCCGAAGTGCGGTGCACGCCGTCGTTTTCGTGGCATTCGCCGATGTCGGACCAGTCGAGCACAAATACGCCGCCATCGGGTCCGGACATCAGGTCGACTGCACGAAACCAGGGGTCTTTGGCCTGCATGAAGTCCGGACGATGTTTGCCGACATAAGTGGCGCCGCTGCGCTCGATGGCGTCATGATTGAGTCGCAGGCCATGCAGATTCACCGTGAACATGCCGCCGCGATATTCCTTCGGCCAGTTGTCCCCCTGATAGATCATCATGCCCGAGTGGGCATGACCGCCGCCGGCTTTGCTGGTGCCTTCGGTCACGCCTTTGCGCTGGGCGGTCCATTCTTCGGCGCTGCTGTCCCAGTGGACATGATCCGCGGTCTGCTCGATCAGCTTGTAGGCGAACGGATTGAGGTCCTCGCCGTACATCCGGCGGTAATGCGCTCCCGGAACCACGTGCCAGAAATGGCCGATCACCGTGTTGATGAAATAGAGCTGGCCGTGTTCATCCCAGTCGTGACCCCACGGATTGGTGGTGCCGACGCAGACAACTTCGAACTTTTTCGTCTGCGGGTGGAACCGCCAGATGCCGACATTCATCGCCGTGCGCTGATCGAGCGGGGTGTCGGGTGTGCCAACCTTCGAAGTTGCGAGAATGCCATTCCGACCGTAGAGCCAGCCGTCCGGACCCCATTTGAGACCGTTCGTGAAATTGTGCCGGGCGGCGAAAGTATCCCAGCCATCGAGCATGACGATCGGCTCGCTGTCGGGAACGTCGTCGCCGTTTTTGTCGGGAATGAAATACAGACACGGCGGAGCCATCACCCAGACGCCGCCGAAGCCGACTTCCACGCTGGTGAGCCGCTGGGCTTTATCCCAGAAGACCGTCCGTTTGTCGGCCTGGCCGTCACGGTTGGTGTCTTCGAGAATCGCGATCTTGTCGTACTGCTGCAGATCGAAGTTGACCGCACTTTCGGCGTAGGTGTAATTCTCGGCGACCCACATCCGGCCGCGGCTGTCGAACGTGGCGGCGATCGGCTGCTGGACGTCCGGTTCGGCAGCGAACACCGTCGCGCGGAAGCCGGGCGGCAGCGTCATCGCCGCCGCGGCCTCATCGGCCGACATCCGTGGCACCGACTCGGGCTGCGTGTTCGCGAGTGGCTCCGCGGCGGAAATCAGAGTCGCGGAGCCAAGGGCGATGGCGACGAACAGACACGCGGGGCGATGCATCACGCGGGCTCACTTTGAAAGCGGGAATGACGGACGAGCGTGCAAAATACCAGAAATGTGTCTCTCTGAAGAGACCCACGGTTCAGAAACCGTGGGCTTCTGCGGAGGTCGTTGATCAAGCGGGAACGGCTTCGATGACATCGACCCCGCCGCTTGTGGGAACGATCCGCGTCAGCTTGAACCCCGCCGCCGTCAGCAGCGCGTCGTATTGTTCCCGCGTGCGTTCCAAACCGCCGGGAATGACGAGCATGGTGATGTCCAGCAGCTTGGCAAAACACGGATCATTCCCCGGCGGGATCACCGTTTCGATGATCAGCAACTTCGCCTGCGGGGACATCGCCGCGCGGACGCACTTGAGAATGGTGCGCGACTGGTCGTCGTTCCAGTCATGAATGATGTGCCGCACGAGGTATGCATCACCGCCGGACGGAACCGACTCGAAGAAGCTGCCGCCGATAGTGGTGCCTCGATCGGATAATCCGGCGGTTTGCAAGGCCTGCTGAGCCCGCTGTGCGACATGCGGCAGATCGAAGACGGTGCCTGTCAGGTGCGGATGTCGCTGCAGGATCTCGATCAGCTGACTGCCGTTGCCGCCGCCGACATCAACGATCTTCTTGAACGGCGAGAAATCGTAGGCGTCCAGAACGGCAGCGGTTTCGCGACCGTGAATGGAAACCATCGCACGATCGAACATCGCGGCCTGTTCGGGATGATCGCCGAGGTAATCAAACAACGGCCGGCCGAAACGATGCTCGAATCCGGTCTCGCCGGTTTGAACGCTATGCAGCAGATCGGCCCACGCTTCGTATTGGGTCTCCCCCGCCATGATGACGAGCGGCCGTGCCGTTTGCGGATGATCATCCCGCAGGTACTCGGCCATCGGTGTCAGCGCAAAGACCTGCGGCGTGGTTTCGGTGAAGATGCCGACGCTCGCGAGTCCCCGCAGCAACCGATGCAGCGGCCCGGGCTGCACGCCGACCGTTTTCGCAAGCTCGTCTGTCGAAAGCGGTCCGGCTTGCAGACGGTCGGCGATTCCCAGTTTCGCCACCACGTAGATCATCTGCGACAACCAGTAACCGGTCGCCATCTGCCCGATTCGTTCGCGCTCGTTCGACATGCTTTCTCACCTGTGGGAAGACCCGGAGATTCCGCGCGGACTGCTCTCGCTCGCCTCGTGAAACTTCATCAGAATACCGTCCGGGACCGGGACTCGTCGTGTCAATGTATTGAAAGGATCACCATGAAAACTACCAGGGTCGGTTGGTGTGTCGCGACAGTGACGGCGTTCGTCGCCGGACTAGGGCTGGTCGCTCCGGGGATTTCCCAGGAAAAGAAGCCGACGAAGACCGAAGTCTTGCGCGAGTTCATGCGCAAGAAACTCGACGCCAGCAATCAGATCCTGGAAGGACTGGTCACTGAAGACGCGAAGATGATCGCCGTCGGGGCACAAACCTTGAATGAAATGAGCACCGCCGAAAAGTGGCGCATCTCGAACGATGTCGTTTACGGACAGTTCAGCGAAGAGTTCCAGCGGTCGACCAAGAAGCTGAAGCAGGCCGCCGAGAAAGGCAACTTCGACGACGTCGCGCTCAAGTGGATCGATACGACGATGGGCTGTGTCGAATGTCACAAATGGGTCCGCGGCATGCGCATCGCCGACAAGTAACTACCCCCACGACTGTGGACCTGAACGCGGGCTGAATTCCGCGCACCAGTCGGATTTTGCGCGAGACATCGTCGCACGAGTTTCGTTCAATAAGGGGCAAGCGACCGCGTGTTTCGGCGGTCGCCGTCCTCTCACAGGAACGAAATGACATGTCCGACTTATTTCTTCCCGACCGGCGGATGTTCCTCGGCACTCTCGGAGCGGCGCTGTTCACCACGCGGGGATTGTTCGCGGAACAG
Source organism: Planctomycetaceae bacterium (assembly GCA_035686985.1). Classification (GTDB taxonomy): domain Bacteria; phylum Planctomycetota; class Planctomycetia; order Planctomycetales; family Planctomycetaceae; genus DSVQ01. The sequence goes on from DASRYX010000709.1 coordinate 7,280, forward strand.
TTGATGCTGCCCACGCCACCGCTGACGGAAGGCCCGTTCTATCCCGACAAGATGCCCCTGGATCGCGATAACGACCTGATCCTCATCAGCGACAGCACCACCCCGGCGGTGGGCGAGATCACGCACCTCACCGGCCGGGTGCTGAATGCGAACGGCTCACCGGTCAAAGATGCGACCGTGGAAATCTGGCAGTGCGATGCGAACGCGGTGTATCTCCACACGCGCGACAGCGGGCCGAAGGCCGCTCAGCAGGACAAGCACTTCCAGGGGTTCGGCCACTTCACCACGGGTTCAACCGGCGAATACCGGTTCCGCACCATCAAGCCGGTGCCGTATCCCGGACGTCCCGCACCGCACATTCACTTCAAGGTGAAGAAAGGCGGCCGCGACCTGCTGACCTCGCAGTTCATGGTTCGCGGACATGAAGGAAACCTGCGCGACGGCGTGTTCGCCGGCGTCCGTGACCTAGTCGATCGGGAACTGATTCTCGCGGATTTCGTCCCGGTGAAGGACTCGAAGATCGGCGAGCACAAATGCCACTTCGACATCGTTCTCGGCCGCACGCCGGATGAAGGCGCCCGGTCGTAGCACGAAATCCATCAATTTTAGGACGACACCGATGTTGCGAAGATTCTTGATGGCAGGCGGCGTGCTGACATGCGCTGCGGCTGCGCTCGTGGCCCAGCCCCCCGGACCACCGCCGCGCGGGGGCGGTTCCGGCGGCAGCGTGGATGGTTCCATCGAACGGCTGATGGCCTTTGATGCGAATAAGGATGGCAAGCTCTCCAAAGAAGAGCTGAATGACGAACGCCTGACCGCGCTGTTCGAACGCGTCGATGCCAACAAAGACGGTTCGGTGACCAAAGAGGAACTGACGGTCCAGCTGACGAAAGAGGCCGCGGCCCTCGGTGCCAACCGCGGTGGTGGTCCCGGTGGTCCTGGCTTTGGTGGGCCGGGGTTCGGCGGTCCGGGTGGATTCGTTCCGCCGGCGCCGGGAACCATCCTGCCTCAATTCCTGCAGGACGAGTTGCGTTTGTCCGACGAGCAGAAAAAGCAGCTCAGCGATCTGCAGAAGGAAGTCGATACGAAGCTCGCGCAGATTCTGAATCGTGAGCAACGACAACAGTTAAACGAGATGGGCAATCGTGGCCCGCGCGGACCCGGCGGCAATCGTCCACCCGAGGATGGCTTCCGCCAGCGACGCCCACCACAATGACCGCGAACATTTACCCCCCCCGTTGTCCGCAACGGGGGGCGTTTTCATTAACGGCGCACTCCCCCGGTTGCGGACAACCGGGGGCTAAGTGGATCGATATAACCCGTGCTGTTCGATGTAAACCTCGACCGCACGCGGGACGAGATACCGCACACTTTGCCCGCGGGCCACGCGCTCCCGGAGATCACTCGCCGCGAGCGTGATTGACGGAATCGTCACGTCATCAATGATCCTGCCGAACCGCTCCCGCGTCGGTAATGACTCTGGCGAAGACAGGCCGCCACGGTTCACTGCCCCGATCCGCGCCAAAGTCGCAATCCGTTCGGGCTCGCGCCATGTCGGAAAGTCGCGGAGCATATCCGCGCCCATCAACCACCAGAATTTTTTGTCCGGATGCAACGCCTGCAGTTCACTTAGCGTTTCCACGGTGAATGAGGGCCCGGATCGGGCGATTTCCATGTCGAGCACGCGAAACTTCTCATGACCGGCAATCGCTAACTGCACCATCTCATACCGCTGTCGCCCCGGCGTGCGGCCACCCGGCGGTTTGTGCGGCGGTTCGCCCGTGGGAATGAACCAGACGCGGTCGAGTTGCAACTGCTCCCGGCATTGTTCCGCCAGCACGAGATGTCCGACGTGAATGGGATCGAACGTGCCGCCGAAAAGTCCAATCCGCATGCTAGGCATCCAATCCCGCGAGCGGCGTCTCGGCGTCGCCGAAGGATCGCAGCGGCAGCTTCATCTTTTGAGCCAGGGACAGGTACAAGCTACAGAGCTTGCGGTTCTCCTCGTCTTGATCGGTGAAATCGAGAACGCGGCCGGTGGGAAGTGTGCCGCCGAGCCCCCCCACCAGCAGCAGCGGCAGTTTGGTGGAGTCATGCCGGCTGCCCGACCACATGTTCGACACGAACATCAGGCAGGCGTTATCGAGGACGGTGCCCGTCCCTTCAGGCATGGCTTCCAACCGCTGTGCGAGATGGGCCAGCTGCTGCACGTGATACCGCGAGATGCGTTCATAGGCGTCGGAAAGATCATCGTGCGAAGCCGG
>DASRYX010000710.1:0-6260 GCA_035686985.1 Planctomycetaceae bacterium
CAGTCCGCCGAAGGAATCGGCGGTGACCAGCCCGCGTGCAATCAGTTCGCCGAGTGCGTCTTCCAGATGAGAGGGCAGCATCCGTGTTGATGCCAGCAGATCGGTGGCGAAGAGCGCGCCGTCCTTCGTGAGATGTTCGCGAATCTCATCCGCCAACCCGCGCAACACTTCCGGCGCGGCGTCGGTGTCGACGGACATCAGCCAGCGCAAATCCCCCCGCAGGAAGACGGACATCGGCACCACCCGCGTGACGCCTGTCGAACGCGGCTTGTCCGGATCTGCTGCGGGAGGGAACAGCCGCCCCCATCCCACTTCCCCGGCAAGACACAGTTCATCCAGCCAGCGAGATTCATAATTCGACAGGCGTGCCGCGAGAACATCGCGTTCCCATGTCACTGCGGGGAGATCGAGTCCCTGCAACTGCGCGATCACTTCGAACAGACCGTTCACGCCGGTTCGTGGTTCGGTGGTGTCCAGCCCGTGATAATGAAACAGGAATCGCTGAAACGCCGGGACCGTGACCGGTGCGATCTGCTTCCGGAGCCCCGCCAGCGTGAGTCGATGAATGCGGGCCAGCAATCGCCGGTGACACCAATCCAGCGGTGAGTCGTCAGACCGAGGGGACGAAGCTCCCGCTGAGCCGTCTTCCTCTTCAACGATTGGTGTATCAATCGCATCTTGCTGAGAAGTGACGCGCTGCCGATAGCGGCCGCGCATCACGGTCCCTTCACCTTCCAGCGCCTCGAGAATCGCCGCGGTCTGCGACGGGGCCCAACCGAGCCAAGCGGCCAGTTCATCGGCGGTCACGGTGCCGCAGATTTCCATCCAGCCGCGGGCCGTTGCCATCCGGGCCGCGAGCGACTCCATCTCCGTCGCGATCCCGCTGGGCAACGTGTATCCCGCTGGCAACGTCGCCGCCAGCCCTTGCGCTTTGACAAACGGAAACCGCTCGGTGGCGACCCAGGCACTGCGACCATTGGGCAGCGTCACCGTCCACGCACGGCGTTCCGCGACGAGATCCTCAAACCACACCTGCACATCTGCGGTCAGCGCCATGTTGGCGAACACATCGGCGGAAGATTCACCGGACCGGGCCTGCGGCCATATCACGACGCCGAGTAACAGATCGTGCAGTTCGTCGCGATGCCGGATCAGCGGTGTCGCTTCCTGCACTACCTGTTGAATCGCCGCGGGGTCGAGCCACGTCAGATCGGGCGTATCGGTGGTGAGTTCTGATCCGGAGGCCACCACCCGCGTGCGTCGTTCCTGAATCTCACCACCATCCAGGAAGGCGTACGGATACGCATTCAGCAACTCATAAGAAAACGGCGACGGTTCGCGCGTATCGCGCGCAATGAGTTTGATCTCGCCCGCTTCGATCCGCCGCAGGACTTTGATCAGGCCGTTGAGATCGAGCGCTTCGTGCAGACAATCATGCATCGTCTGCCGCACCAGCGGATGGTCCGGCAGCTCGATATCGCCGGTGTGATTTTCGAGGCAGCCGGTGAGTTGCGGAAAGACGCTGGTCAGCAGGTCTTCACTACGGAAGCGTTGCAGCGCCGGCGCGACTTTCTTGCCGAACTTCTGCCGCATCACGAACAGTGACCGGGTAACGTTCCACCGCCATCTCAATTGGAATGGCGGCTGGACGAGAATCGCCTGCTCCAGCAAGCTCGTCACGTTCTCGCTGGTGAGCATGCCGAACAGGCTCTCCAGCGGAAAACTGTGCTGCGGCCCGAGCGAAAGAATGACGCCGTCATCATCCGCGGTGGCTTGCAATTCAAAATCGAAGCTGCGGCAGAACCGCTTTCGCAATGCATAGCCCCAGGCCCGGTTGATTGCCGAGCCGAACGGGGCGTGAATGACCAGCTGCATCCCGCCGGATTCGTCGAAAAATCGCTCGAAGACCACCTTCAGCTGCGTTGGCACAAGGCCAATCGCGGCCTGTTGAGAACGGACGTACTCAATGAATTCTTCGGCCACCGGCAGCGCGATTGATGCCTCCGCCGCGAGCCATTCAGCCACGTCGGGATCGTTGAGCCGCGCCACGAGATCATCACGCAACCGTGAGATTTCCTCGGAGAGTTCCAGCGTGCGGCCGGGGGCTTCGCCGAACCAGAACGGGATGCTTGGCGGCGCGTGGTGGGCATCGCTCACGGCGACATCGCCGCCGCGGACGAACTCGATCCGCCACGACGTATTGCCAAGCAGGAAGACATCGCCACGCTGGCTCTCAACCGCGAAATCTTCGTCCACCGAACCGATGACCGTATTGTCCGGCAGAGCCACCACGCGGTACTGGCCAGTTTCGGGAATCGCTCCGGCGTTGCCGATCGCGATCATCTTCGCCGCGGGCCGCGCCTTTAAGCGTTGACCAACGCGGTCGTGATACAACAGCGACTGCGAGCGACCAGCATTCTCAGTGAAGCCCTCACTGCAGACCCGCAGCGCGTCGTCCCAGGTTTCACGTGTCAGATTGCGATAGGGGTAAGCCCGCCGGGCGAGCGCGAAGAGATCTTCTGTCGACGCTTCTTCGGCGCAAGTCTCGGCGACGATCTGCTGCACGAGAATATCGAGTGGCGCCTCGGGAACTCGCAGCGTGTCGAGCACGCCGCTGCGGACAGCCCGAATCAACGCCGCACATTCGCCGAGTTCATCGCGAGTGAGGGCAAACAAGCGGCTCTTCGGCGTCGCATGCAGTGAATGGCCCGCGCGGCCGGTGCGCTGCAGGAACGACGCGATCGAGCGCGGTGAGCCGATCTGAACGACCAGATCGATATAGCCGACATCGATCCCCAGTTCCAATGATGCTGTCGCAACGACCGCTTTCAGTTCGCCACACTTCAGTCGCTGCTCAGTCTTGAGCCGCATCTCCGTCGAGAGCGAACCGTGGTGGCTGCTGACCTGATCTTCGCCGAGAAGTTCGCTGAGCTGGTGTGTCAGCCGCTCGGCCATCCGCCGGGTATTGACGAAGATCAACGTGCTGCGGTGCGATTGAATCAGCTCCACCAGCCGTTGATGCACGATCGCCCATTGCTCGTGCGTGCAGACTGCACCGACACCGGCAAACGGCACTTCGATGGCGAGGTCCATCTCGCGCTGATGGCCAACATCGACAATGGTGCACTGATGCAGCGCCGGCAGCGTGTCTTCCGGCGGCGTTCCGATCAGAAAGTTGGCCACAAGGTCCAGCGGCTTCTGCGTTGCCGACAGACCAATTCGCTGGATCGACCGGGTACTCAGCTTTGCGAGTCGCTCGAGACTCAGTGAAAGGTGCGAACCGCGCTTGTCACGCAGCAGCGCGTGAATTTCATCGACGATGACAGTATCGACATGCAGCAAGCGTTCGCGGCCGCGCGCGGTGGTGAGCAGCAGAAATAACGACTCCGGGGTCGTGACGAGAATCTGCGGCGGGCGTTTAATCAGCGCGGCTCGAGCTGCTGCGGTGGTGTCACCGGTTCGTAAACCGACCCGCAATTCGGGAAAGGGAATGCCGAGCGTCGTCGCGAGTTCCGCCATTTCGCCGAGTGGCTGCTGCAGATTGCGCTGCATGTCGTTCGATAGCGCCCGCAACGGCGAGACGTAGACCACGCGAATCTGATCTTCCAGTGGCGATTCGAACGATTCGCGCACCAGTCGATCGATGACCGCAAGGAACGCCGTGAGCGTTTTGCCCGAGCCGGTCGGCGCGGCAATCAGCGTGTGTTCGCCCGCGGCAATCGCAGGCCATCCGCGACGCTGGGGTTCGGTGGGCCCTTGGAATCGGGCGGCAAACCAGCGCTCGATCAGCGGATGAAATCCGAAACCGTCCATCAGTGATCCGTCACAATTGTTAACGACGCTCAATCATAGCGAATGTGCAGGTCGTCAGCCATCCGCCACGATCGAACACATGACGGAAAATCATTCGGCAACGCGGGCCGCTTCCCGGGCGATGGTCCGGTTGAGTTCTTCCAGAATCTCGCGCGGGAATTGCTCCGGTTCCTTTTCCAGCAGCCATTCCGCGTCCATTCGCGCTTGCTGGTATCGCTGCGTCTGCAGGGACAACACGGAGCGGAAATAGCGGTCCTGCACGGAGTCCGGCGTGAGAACGAGCACCAGTTCGATGTACCGCAGCATTCGCTCGTGATCTTCGGCGTTGCTGGCGTTACCGATGAGGTTGCGGAGCATCCGGACAAGAATGCTGCGTCTTGTCGCGGGTTCGAGGTACTGATCGTCCCATCGCACTTCTCCGAGCGCGGCGACTTTCGCCTTTGCCTCGTCGATGCTTAATTCCTGTCCGCGCTCGAAGGCGTCGATGATCGCCCCGGGGCCACCACTGGGGAGATGCCGAACAACGAAGTGTCGTGGCAAACCGATCCCGGCCACATTCACATCCAGCCGCTTCGCGACTTCCATGAAGAGCACCGCCAGGGTGATCGGCAAACCTTCGCGGTCATCGAGGACTTCATTGAGATAGCTGTTTGCGCGGTGATCGTAATCATGCCGGCTGCCATGAAAGCCCTGCTCTTCAAAAAGATCCTTCTTCATCGCAGCGAGTTTCTCGATCTCGGTCGCAGACTCTGACAATGTCTTGCGAATGCGTTTCGCGATCCGGTCGACTTCCTGCACGTACGCGTTGACATCCAGTTCCGGATTGTCCATCGCTGCAATCAGCAAGGCTCCGCGGGTGAGATCGATGTCTTCGTCACGCCCTTCGATGAGTTTCTGGAACTCCGCGCGGACGCGATGCTCGTGCACCTGGACCGATATGCGACGCAGCTTCCGCGCCCGTTGCTCCAGCGAGCGGGCCTGCTCTTCCAATAACGATTGCGCGAGCGGTCCCGCGGCGTTGAAGCGTGTCAGCAGGGCGTCGTCGGCGTCCCCCCTATCGGGAATCTGCCGCACGGCATCGGCCAACTGCGCCGTCAGTTCGGCCGGTGGCATGACGGATTCCAGCTTCTCCCCGACGCGGAAATCTTTGAACTCCGCTTCGGTCTGCCGGAACTTACAAAGGCCAACCTTGCCGCCGCGGAGATTCGCATCCCGCGATTCGATCACCAGTTCGCCGTTGAGAAAACATTTAATGGCGTCGGGCTCGACGCGGACTTTGATCAGGTTCCAGTCATCCTTCTTGAGGTGCGGTGAGCGGACCTGCTGCAGGACCGTCCAGGCGTAGACGTCGGGCCCATCGAACCGGCTGAGTCGTAACTCGCCGTTGCTCGGATAAAAACCGTAGTGGCGGTCTTCGCCGTTCGCTGCAAACACCAGCCCCGCGGCACCATCCGCCGGCGTGTATTTCACAGTCACGGCGACTTCATAACTGCCTTCCGGGACCGCAGCCGTCGAGAGACACACACACCGCCCACCCAACCCGTTTCCACGACCGTCGGCTTGAATCCGTCCGGCACGTTGCCGCCAACGACCGCCTGCCAAGGGTTTCCACAGGTCGGCATCGAGGACACCGATGGTCAGCCATTTGTCCATCGCGATCGGATTCGGTCGCTCCATCAATGGTTTGAGCTGATTGACCGGCGCGGCAAAGCCGAGATTTTCGGTCTTCAGCGACTTCAGCGTGACGAGACCATGCACGCGTCCGTGCAGGTCGAGAATCGGACCCCCGCTGTTGCCGCGCTCGATCGGCATCGCGATCTGCAGCATCGTGCGGCCTTCCACTTCGCGACGACCGGACAACACCCCGGCGACCACGCTCCGTTCCAGTCCCAGCGGATTGCCAATCGCGACGATCGCTTCGCCTTCTTTCAGCTCATCGGAGTTCCCCAACGGCAGCGCGGGGAGATCTTTGGCATCGATCCTTAACAAGGCGAGATCATGATGCCGTTCCGTCGCCTCGACGGCGGTTACATCAAACTTGCGGCCGTCACTGAGCTGCACGGAGATCGGACGCGCTTCGCCGATGACATGCAGATTTGTCGCAATGAGACCATCGGGGCTGACGATGACTCCCGAGCCCAACCCCTGGCGATCATTTTCGCGGCCAGTGAAGGTGATGACCACGATTGAGGGCTTCGCACGCGTCACAAGCTCCTGCACCGTGAGGGCTGGCGCCGCTTCCGCGGCACTCACCCGGTGCGTCAGCGCCACGCAGAAAATGGTGATCGCCAGCGACGTGACCAGAAACTGAAATCGGCTTGCCATCCTGAATCTCCTCGTGTTGACCATCGTAGTCGCCATGCCGATGGATTGCGAAGTCGAATTCGGATCACGCGGTGAGGCTATGACATTCCGGCAGCACTCGTCATGATAGGCGGGGATCATCA
>DASRYX010000711.1:0-3951 GCA_035686985.1 Planctomycetaceae bacterium
GTCGATGCGCTCACTAAAGAAATTGACGCTCCGACGATTGCCATTCGACGGTTGGCCGCCCGAAAACTGTCGCAAACAAAGGAAGGCCTTGCTCAACTGGAGCAGTTGAGGAAGACGCGTCAAGATAATTTCAAACTCCATGCAGAGGTATACTCGGCAATCCAGAATGCCGACAAAGGCAGTGCGGTTGGTATTCCTATCCCAGAATTCGACGACCTCGACGAAGACTCCCTAGTTGAACCGTTTTTTTTCCAGTCACATCTCGATGACTTTTCGCAGCCATTGATAGATATTCGACAGACGAGAAGCGGTGCCTATCTCAGAGAAGTTCGAGGTGTGAATCCCGCCGATTGGACGGAAAAAGGCAAGAGTCTTCGGCGCTTATTGGCTCTCCTCGCTGCACGCAACCAATGGCCGAATGATGACCGATTCGTCATGATCGGACTCGGCGACACCTCTTCCGATATTCGCTTTGCCGCGGTGCAATGGGTTGGTGAGGAAAAGTTAGCAAGTCAACGCGGTCGTGTGGAATCGATCCTCGCGGACACAAATGTTTCGCCGAAGTTATTGATGGCTTGTCTAGCGACGCTCTCCCTTCTCGACGGCGTCCCTCCTTCGGAGTTTGAGAAGACGCCGCCGGTGATGCAGTTGATGAAGATTGTGGCGGATGGGCAGCGGCCGGCGGCGTTGCGGGCGACGGCGCTGCAGATGGTGCCGGCGAGCACCGCGGAGTTGTCGACGAAGCTGCTGCTGGAGTTCGCGAAGTCGGACGACGCCGGGCTGAAAACGCAGGCCGTGCGGACGCTGCAGCAATCGGGGCGAGCCGAGGGCATCCCGCTGCTGCTGGAGATCGCCGCCGATGAAAATGCGGAGACCTCATTGCGGTTGGACGCCATCGCCGGGTTGTGCGCGACGCCGCATGATCAACCATTGCCCGCGAACATCGAACAATTTTTGCTGGACGCGATCCACAACCGCTTGCGGTTTCGCGCCGCGTCCGAGCAAGCACAGTGTCGGCTCGAAGCGATCCGCGCGCTAAGAGGGAGAGGAACCCCGGGCTCGAAAACCGGTGAAGCCCTTCGCGCGGTGCGCGAAACCGCAAGCGGAAATCGAGAGCTGGTGGAAGCGCTTGACCTCGCCATTGATGGAAAATCATCCTCACCATCTGACTCTCAACTCTCAACCCTCAACTCTCAACCAACCCCCGACAGCGGCCGCCGTGTCTTCTACCACCACCAGGGCCCGCTCTGCTTCAAATGCCACACGGTCAATGGCCGCGGCGGGAACGTCGGGCCGGATCTGTCCGTCATTGCGCGAACAATGAATCGCGAGAAACTGCTCGGGTCGATTCTCGAACCGTCCAAAGAAATCTCGCCACAGTTTCTGACGTGGACGATCACCACCGACGACGGCAAAACGCACACCGGCATCATGGTCACCGAAAACGGCGGCGGCGATGTCGAACTGGGCGACACTCAAGGCAACGTAACAAAGATCCCGCGTAAGTCCATCGAGGAACGCGCGCCATCCAACGTCTCCGTCATGCCGCAGGGATTGCATCAACGCATGACATCACGGGAACTTTCTGATTTGCTCGATTATCTGGAAACGCTGAAATGACTCGAAGCCCGGCATTTTCCTCAATGCCGGGCTTCTGCCTTTCAAACGTGCACTCGTGATATTCGAAATGCAAAAGCCCGGCATCCAAGGCAGATGCCGGGCTTTGCGCTCTTCGCGTTCAACGCTATTCTTTGGTTTTGATCATTCTTCCGTGAGAACGTCTGCATGCGTGCCATCCAGCTCGAACAGCCCAAGCAGTTTCGCCTGATCGACATTCCCGAACCGAAAGATCCCGGCCATGGCGAGGCGATCGTTCGCGTGCATCGCATCGGCATCTGTGGGACCGACATCAGCGGCTATCTTGGCAAGATGCCGTTCTACAGCTATCCGCGGATTCCCGGCCACGAGCTCGGCGTGGAAGTTGTCGCCGTGGGACAGGGTGTCGCGAATGTGTCCGTCGGCGATCACTGTTCGGTCGAGCCATACATCAACAATCCGAACAGTTTCGCCAGCCACCGTGGCCACTCCAATTGTTGTGAAGATTTGCAGGTCCTCGGCGTGCACACCGACGGCGGCATGCGGAAATACTTCACGCTTCCCGCACGGAAACTGCACCGCGCCACATCGCTGGCCATGGAACAACTCGCGCTGGTGGAAACGCTCGCGATCGGTTGCCACGCGGTGAACCGGTGCAGTCCGCAGCCGGGTGAAAACGTGCTCGTCATCGGTGCCGGACCGATCGGCCTGTCGGTGATTGAATTCGTCAAGCTGACCGGAGCCAATCTCATCGTGATGGATATGGTCGAATCGCGGTTGCAGTTCTGCCGCGAGAAAATGGGCGTGAAGCAGACCGTGAAGTTTGCGGGGGATGACACCGATGAGCGGACGCTGCGCCAACTCACCGACGGCCACCTGCCGACCGTCGTGATTGATGCGACCGGCAACGCGAAGTCCATGTCGAACGCGCTGAACTACGTCGGTCACACCGGGAAGCTGGTCTTCGTTGGGATCACCACCGACAACGTGACGTTCCCGCATCCGCTGATGCATCGCCGCGAGATGACGTTGTACGCGTCTCGCAATGCAATGCCGGAGGATTTCGAACGGATCATTGATCTGATTCAGACCGGAAAAATCGACACCCGACCGTGGATCACACACCGCGTCAGCTTTGACGAACTGCCCGCGCAGTTTCCGTCGTATACGAAGCCGGAGACGGGAGTCATCAAGGCGATTGTGACGGTGGAGTAGTGGATCGTGGTCATTGGATAGTGGTCAGTGTGGAAACCCATCGCTTGCCGCTTAGCGGATCCCAGCGTCCTCCGTGAAAAGACATCATGATTCGCAGCGCCGTCACCATCAGTCTCGTGAACGAAGCCCGCGGTGGTCCGTTCGTCTATTGGGATGATCTCGCGGGCTCGATGTGCAAAGCGGCGGCGCTCGGTTATCACGCCGTCGAGATTTTCGCCCCCGCGCCGGACGCCGTGTCGCCGGATGTGTTGAAGCCGCTGCTTGCCGAGACGAAGCTGAACGTCGCGGCAGTCGGAACCGGAGCCGGGTGGGTGAAGCAGAAGCTGTCGCTGACCAGCCCGGACGAAACAATCCGGCAGCGCGCGATTGCGTTCATTCAAAGCATGATCGACTTCGGTGGCCCATACGGCGCTCCGGCGATCATCGGTTCTATGCAGGGCCGTCACGGTGACGGCGTCACGCCGCAGCAAGCCCGCGACTGGCTGCGAGCCGCGCTGGATGTCCTCGGCGAATATGCACGGAAATACAATGTCCCGCTGATTTATGAGCCGCTCAACCGGTATGAAACCAATCTGATCAACACGATGGCCGCGGGCGTCAAGCTGATGATGTCACTGCGCACTCACAACGTACGGCTGCTCGCTGATCTGTTCCACATGAACATTGAAGAGACCGACATCGCCACGGGACTCCGCACCGGCGGCAAGCACATCGGCCATGTGCACTTCGTCGATTCCAACCGCCGCCCGGTCGGCCACGGTCACATGCCCTACGGCCCGATCATCGCCGCGCTGCGACAGATCCAATACGACGGCTACCTCTCCGCGGAAGCTTTTCCATGGCCGAACAGCGACGCCGCCGCTGAACAGACCATGCGGGCGTATCAATACTGGCTAAGGGCTGAGAGCGATTGAGTTTGATCGCTTCGCCATTCTCTCTGCCTGCCACCCCACCACCTGTCACCGGCCACCCTCTCCATGCTGAAACACACGCTGCTGCATCCGGAAATCTCGGCGATTCTCGCTCGTGCGGGGCACCATGCGAAGGTGCTGATCGCGGATGGCAATTATCCCGCATCGACCACGCTGGGGCCCAACGCGCAGCTGGTCAGCCTGAATCTGCGCCCGGGAGTGGTGACGG
>DASRYX010000712.1:0-1822 GCA_035686985.1 Planctomycetaceae bacterium
TAAGTTTGCAGAGCACGACGTCGCGATCCCGATTACTGTCCTTGAAGAGCTGGACAAGTTCAAAAAGGGAAACGACGACGTCAACTTCCAGGCCCGGGCTTTCTTAAGGGAACTGGATGAGCTCACCGGCGATCTCCTCTCGGTTGAAGGAGCGCCGCTCGGCGACGGGCTCGGTTGCATCCGCGTGGTCATGGCCCGGGAATTCTCACAGCGCCTGCATGAAACCTTCGTGCAGGATAATCCCGATCATCGCATTCTCGATGTCGCCCTGACCTTGCAGGCTCATGAATCGCCGCGGTCGGTCCTGCTGGTCACCAAAGACACCAACCTGCGGATGAAAGCCAAAGCCCTTGGCTTGCCCGCGCAGGATTACAAGAACGACAAAGTCGCCGGCTTCGAAAAACTCTACACCGGCAAGCGCTTCGTCACCGGCGTTCCCAGCGAACTGGTCGATGCGTTCTACCGCGACAACGGCCGCGTGCCGCTGGCCAATGCGTCGATCATCGAAGCGCCCCGGCCCAACGAAAACTTTGTGCTGCGCAACGGTTCGAAGTCGGTTCTGGCCACGTATCGCGCGACCGATCAGACATTCGGTCGAGTGGAAAAAGTCTCCGCGTATGGCATCGTCCCGCGGAATGCGGAACAATCCTTTGCCCTCCGCGCGTTGCTCGACGACGACATCAAGCTGGTGACGCTCGTCGGCAAAGCGGGTTCTGGAAAAACGCTCCTGGCACTCGCCGCGGCGTTGGAGTGTAAGAGTCGTTACCGACAGATCCTGCTCGCCCGGCCGGTTGTGCCGCTGAGCAATCGCGATCTCGGCTTCCTGCCCGGAGATGTCTCCGCCAAGCTCGATCCCTATATGCAGCCGCTGTATGACAACCTCGGCGTCATCAAGCATCAGCACGGCGACGGTGAACCCACGACGCGTATTCAAGACTGGCTCGAACAGCACAAACTGGAAGTCGCCCCGCTCCCCTACATCCGCGGCCGCAGTTTGCAGCGGACGTATTTCATCGTCGACGAAGCGCAGAATCTCACGCCGCACGAGATCAAGACCATCATCACCCGCGCGGGTGAAGGCACCAAAGTGGTGTTCACCGGCGATATCCAGCAGATTGATCACCCGTATCTCGATTCGCTGTCGAACGGGTTGACGTATCTCATCAACCGCATGGTGGGCCAGCCGATCTACGCCCACATCACGCTGGAAAAAGGCGAACGCAGCGCCCTCGCGGAACTCGCCAGCGATCTGTTGTGATCTTGCGTAGGCTCCGCTGTGCGGACCGTCTCTTCCGATCATGCTGAATCGGTCCGCACAGCGGACCCTACGGCTTGTCTTGGACTTGTTCGTCGCTCATGCGATCATATCGGGGTATGCCATGCCCTATTGTGAGAGATCCTGATGTTCGTCACTGATCGAAGCCCCGAATTGCATGATTGTCAGCGCAGCCGCGTGGTGATTGTGGATGTGCAGGATAAGCTCGTGGCAGCGATGGCGCGCGGGGATGAACTGGTCAAGAATGTCCGATGGCTCGCCGACGCGGCGAAGCTGTGCGGTGTGCCGATCCAGATCACCGAGCAGTATCCGCAGGGACTCGGCCCGACGGTTTCGACGCTGCAGGAGTTCGCTGCGGATCGGCCGTCGAAGAAGCGGTTCAGCGCAGTCGAGGCCCTGGCACTCCCATCCGCCGTGGAAGATTCAACCGGACGCGATCAGATCATTCTCGCCGGGATGGAGACGCATGTCTGCGTCTTGCAGACGGCATTTGACCTGCTCGCGCTCGGATACCATGTGACCATCGCCGCCGATGCCGTCTGCAGC
>DASRYX010000713.1:0-3594 GCA_035686985.1 Planctomycetaceae bacterium
GTCTTCCAGTAGGATTCCAGCGCCGCGAGTCGCACCGCTGCATCCGGATCATCCCACAGCGGGCGCAACTCGGGAGCGGCACTCGCCGCCCGTCGACCCAGTTGTCCGACAATGCGCGCGGCCCGGAGTCGCAGGTCGGCATCCTCGACATGAAGCAGTGCGATCACCGAAGGCAAGACCGCCGGTCCGGTCTGGGCGAGAGCGACTCCGGCGGCGTCACGCACAACGGGGTCAGCATCGCCGGTCAGGAGGTCCAGGAGCGCGGGCTGGGCGATTTCCGCCGCGGGTCCCTGCCGTCCCAGTGAAGCCGCGGCTTCGCGGCGGAGGTCATTGTCCGGATCATCCAGGCAGCGTAGCAGAGCGGGAATTGCAATCGATGCCCCCCCGCGAAACAAGCCGAGCGCCTCCACAGCCCCGCGGCGTAAGACTCCGTCTTCAGTCGGGTTTTGCACAATTTGGATCAGTGGGGCGGTTCCCGCAGGATAGGCGTCTCCGATCTGGGATAGGCATTCCATCGCGGCCAGCCGGTGAGCATCAGGTTGCATTACGTCGAGAACTACCGTCGTCACCGTGCGGCCGGCGGAGGCAGCGTGCAGACCGAACAGGCTGAGTCCTTTTAGAGCCCACAAGGTCGTGGCTTCTTCAGGGTGGGTCTCTGACTCCTCAATCAATGCTTCTAAAACTGGGACGGCGTCAACAGCCGCGCTGCCCCAACGGCCGAGCGTCAGCGCGGCTTGCCGGCGGGTGAACCACGGGAGTTGCGGCGACTGCACAATTTGGATGAGCGCCGGCACGAGCTGACCGCGTTCCGGATCGTCGGTCGGGACCGACTTCATCAATTCTCGCCATTCGTCGAGCGAACGGCCTGCGATCAGATCAGCCGCGGGCTCGACCGGAGGCGGAGTCGCCAAGGTACGCGGGGCATCGGGCAGCTGGTCAAAGGACCAGCCGATCGAGATGACCGCCGCCACCCCGCAAATCACAGGGAACGTTGCCGAAACGCCGCTCGCAGCGTTATTGCGCACTCACCATGTCCGGACGAAGTTTCTTCGCTTCATGCAGATAAATGTGCTGGATCTCCGCCTGCCGCTTCATTGTATTCACGTGGAGCAGGACGCGGATGCATCGCGGCAAACTTTGCGGCACGGCGATCTCGGACGCACACAGCAGCGGCACCTGTTTCATGCCCAGCACCCGCGCGGCTTCCGCCGGAAACGTCGAGGTCAGGTCGGGCGTGGTCGTGAAGATCGCCGAGACGATGTCCTCAAAGTCGGTGATCTGGTTAGCAGACACGAGCGCTTCCAACAACTCGCGCGTAGCGGCGAGAATCAGGTCGGGTCGATCTTCTGGAACGCTGGTGGCGCCCCGAATGCCGCGGACGGTCATCGAACGGAAATCCCGGACGGTCAATGGTTTTGTGGTCTCAGGCGGTACGCTCGCCGGGCGACCCAATTGCGTACAGGGATACCGCATCCGCCCGCGAACTGCCAGCGTGCCGGGCGAGCGTGTAGGGGTGGCCGGGGCTGGACGACCAACGGGAGGAAGCCCCGGAACAGACGGCGCGGTTCGTTTCCGGGGCTTCGGGAGTACCTCCAGCCCCGGCCACCCCGAGCGTTCAGTTGACTGGCCGGTTTTTCGCCAGCGCACTGAGTGCCCGGAATTCCTCGGCGTCCGCCGTTTCCAGCCATTCGAAGGCGATGGATTCGATTGTCGCCACGGTCGCCCCGCTGTCGCGCAGTCGCTGAATCGCAATCTGGTGATCCGTCTCCCGGCGGCTGCAGACGGCATCCGCGGCGATGGTCACATGGTATCCGAGCGCGAGCAGATCGAACGCCGTCTGCAACACGCAGACATGCGTCTCCATCCCGGCGAGAATGATCTGATCGCGTCCGGTTGAATCTTCCACGGCCGATGGCAGTGCCAGGGCCTCGACTGCGCTGAACCGCTTCTTCGACGGGCGATCCGTGGCGAACGTCTGCAGCGTCGACACCGTCGGGCCGAGTCCCTGCGGATACTGCTCGGTGATCTGGATCGGCACACCGCACAGCTTCGCCGCGTCGGCGAGCCATCGGACATTCTTGACCAGTTCATCCCCGCGCGCCATCGCTGCCACGAGCTTATCCTGCACGTCGACAATGACCACGCGGCTGCGCTGGCAATCATGCAATTCGGGGCTTCGATCAGTGACGAGCATCAGGATCTCTCACAACAGGGCATGGCATACCCCGATATGATCGCATGAGCGACGAAGAAGTCCAAGACAAGCCGTAGGGTCCGCTGTGCGGACCAATTCAGCATGATCGGAAGAGACGGTCCGCACAGCGGACCCTACACAGTCACAACAGATCGCTGGCGAGTTCGGCGAGGGCGCTGCGTTCGCCTTTTTCCAGCGTGATGTGGGCGTAGATCGGCTGGCCCACCATGCGGTTGATGAGATACGTCAACCCGTTCGACAGCGAGTCAAGGTAGGGGTGGTCGATCTGCTGGATATCGCCGGTGAACACGACCTTGGTGCCCTCACCGGCACGGGTGATGATCGTCTTGATCTCATGCGGCGTGAGATTCTGCGCTTCGTCGACGATGAAATACGTCCGCTGCAAACTGCGGCCGCGGATGTAGGGGAGCGGGGCGACCTCCAGCTTGTGCTGTTCGAGCCAGTCTTGAATGCGCGTCGTGGGTTCACCGTCACCGTGCTGATGTTTAATCACGCCAAGATTGTCGTACAGCGGCTGCATGTACGGATCGAGCTTGGCGGAGACATCTCCGGGCAGGAAGCCGAGATCGCGATTGCTCAGCGGCACCACCGGCCGGGCGAGCAGGATCTGTCGGTAACGACTCTTACACTCCAGCGCCGCGGCGAGTGCCAGCAGCGTCTTCCCAGAACCCGCTTTGCCGACGAGCGTCACCAGTTTGATCTCGTCATCGAGCAGCGCCCGGAGCGCAAACGATTGTTCCGCATTCCGCGGGACGATGCCATACGCCGAAACTTTCTCGACACGGCCAAAGGTCTGATCGGTCGCGCGATACGTGGCCAGAACCGACTTCGAGCCGTTGCGCAGGACAAAATTTTCGTTGGGCCGGGGCGCTTCGATGATCGACGCATTGGCGAGAGGCACGCGGCCGTTGTCGCGGTAGAACGCATCGACCAGTTCGCTGGGTACGCCGGTGACGAAGCGCTTGCCGGTGTAGAGTTTTTCGAAGCCGGCGACTTTGTCGTTCTTGTAATCCTGCGCGGGCAAGCCAAGGGCTTTGGCTTTCATCCGCAGGTTGGTGTCTTTGGTGACGAGGATTACCGCTCGCGGAGCTTCGCGCGATTGCAGCGTCAGTGCGACATCGAGAATGCGATGATCGGGATTATCCTGCACGAAGGTTTCATGCAGGCGCTGTGAGAATTCCCGGGCCATGACCACGCGGATGCAACCGAGCCCGTCGCCGAGCGGCGCTCCTTCAACGGAGAGGAGATCGCCGGTGAGCTCATCCAGTTCCCTTAAGAAAGCCCGGGCCTGGAAGTTGACGTCGTCGTTTCCCTTTTTGAACTTGTCCAGCTCTTCAAGGACAGTAATCGGGATCGCGACGTCGTGCTCTGCAAACTTA
>DASRYX010000714.1:0-7795 GCA_035686985.1 Planctomycetaceae bacterium
GCGTTCACCGGGTTCTAATACGCCGTGCGATGCCGGGTTCCGGCCGCCATTCGACCTCTATCCTACGGTCTCATCTGCAGATACAGCCGATTTTCAGAGAGGTACTGTCATGCGAGTGTTGTTGGTTGATGATTCGGGAACAATGCGCACGATTCAGAAACGATGTCTGAACAAGCTCGGTATCGAAGATATCATCGAAGCGGAAGACGGCGTCCAGGCGCTGCAGTATTTCCAGCAGGGGCAGTATGACATCGTGCTGACCGACTGGAACATGCCACACATGGATGGCCTGACGCTGCTTAAGGAGCTCCGGCAGCTGAACCGTGACATTCCGATCATCATGATCACCACAGAAGCCGAACGGGCCCGCGTCGTGCTCGCGATTCAGTCCGGTGTTTCGGACTACCTCGTGAAGCCGTTCACGCCGGAAGGCCTGAAAGAAAAGCTCGAAAAGTGGGTCGGCATCAGCGCCTGACCTCTCGGATATCGTTGCTGTCTGATCCTTGCCTGATGTCGATCGGTTGAAGATTCGGCTATGCTCAACACCAAGCGCTTATTTGCGTCATCCCAATTGCCGACGCTTCCCACGGTCGCCGTGAAGCTGCTGGAGTTGGCCAAAAACCCGGAAACGGAAATCCGGCACGTCATCGACACCATCAAGTCCGACCCGGCCATCTCGGCCAAGATTCTGAAGTCGGCGAACTCGACGTACTTCGGTTTCAAATCGGAGATCCGCGCGGTGGAGCGGGCCGTCCCGCTGCTCGGGACCACGGTCTCGACCACGCTCGCGCTGAGCTTTTCGCTCAACGACGACACAATGACCAGCGGCCCGATTGCTGAATACTACAAGACGTACTGGATGCAGTCGGTGGTGCAGTCTTGTGCCGCCGAACGCCTCGGCCAGCGGATCAGCCCGGCGATTGCGCCCGAATTCTTTCTCGCCGGTTTGCTCACCGACATCGGCCGGCTGGCGCTGTTGAAGGCGGCGGCTCGCGACTACGTTCCGGTGCTCGAACTGTGCGCATCCGGGAACCAATCGCTCTTCGACACAGAAAACACGAAGCTGGGGACCAATCACGCGGAGATCGGTGCGCAGTTGATGGAAAACTGGAAGCTGCCCGAGGCGATTTCGCAATCGGTTCGGTGGCATCAGGCGACGTTCAAGGAACTCGATTCATTCCGCAGCCACGCCAACTTTCAATTGATCGCCGCGATCAATACGGCGTCCGCGGTAGGCGATTATTTCTGCACCGATCTCAAGGGCCGTGCCCTCGAACGGATGCGCAAGCTGTACACGGAGTATCTCGGCTTCACATCCGAATCACTCGATAGTTATCTGCAGGATTGTTCGGTGCGGATTGAGCAGGCTGCCGGCTTGTTCTCCGTTGATGTCGCCGAATTGGGTGATCCCGCCGAACTGATGGTGCAGGCCAACGAACAACTCGTGCAGCTCACGCTCCGCGAGCATGTCGCCAGTACGCAGGCCACCATCCGTCATCAGGAAGCGGAGAAGGAAAAAGCCGTACTGGAGACTCAGAACCGCGAGCTTCAAAAGCAGGCGCTGCACGATCCGCTGACCGGCGTGCTGAACCGCAATTTCTTCGACGAATCGCTCGAGCGGGAAATCAATCGCGGCCAGCGGATGGCCGCCCCGGTGGCGGTCATCTTCGCCGATATCGATCACTTCAAGAAGTTCAATGACACCTACGGTCACCAGTTCGGCGACACGGTGTTGCAGCAGTTCGCGAAGGCGTTTCAGGCTACGCTGCGGACGTCGGATGTGCTCGCCCGTTACGGCGGTGAAGAGTTCGTCGTACTCGTCAGCCAGCCTACCGAAAAAGGTGTCGAACGGCTCGCCGAACGGATCCGGGAGCGGATCGCTTCGGAAAAGCTGAACTTCAACGGTGAAACCGTCCACGTCACGTGCAGTCTGGGAACGGCGATCACGATTCCGGGGCGTCGCGAACAAGGGATCGCCCGGCGTCTCGTCGCCGCGGCTGACGAATGCCTGTACGAAGCCAAGCGGGGCGGACGCAATCAGGTGCGATCCAAGTCACTGATCAGCGACCTCGACCGGCAGGTGATCCACATGGTCACGAACCAGCGGTTCAGCCGCTGGCTGGTAGCGCAGGGACTGCTCGATGTCCCGACGGCTTCACGAGCGCTGCTGGAAGCGCCGGTGCAGCCGGCGCGGATTGGCGAACTCGCGGAGATGTACGGATATCTGACACCCGCGCAAATCGCTGGGGTGATGGCCGAGCAGGAAAAATGCGGCGACCGCTTCGGTGCGATCGCCGTGCGGCTCGGTTACCTGTCGCTGAATTGCCTGGTGCATCTCCTCACGTTGCAGCAGGAGAATCCGAAGCAGCTCGCCGCGGTCATCATCCGCCTGGGTCTGCTGGCGCCCGAACAGGCGGCCCGGGCGCTCGAACAATACATCGCGACTCAAGTCCCGGAGATTCGGCACCAACCGATGGCGTCCATGCCGGAACTTGTCACCGCGAATTAACTGAAAACATCGCAGACAGATGCGGAAGGCCAGAGAAGAATCGGACACCGGTCCGCCCTTCTCTGGCTTTTTCATTTCGTGTCGCTCGTCTGAAACATCGCGTGTTGGCGGTTTCCTCGCGACAGCGCATACGCGACGAGATCGAGAATCTCGCCTTCGTCGAACGTGTTCAGCAAGCCGTTCGGCATCATGGACGTTTTCGCGGGCACGACTTCCTCGATGTTCCTGACATCGATGATCGCCTGCTCGTCGGGGTTCAGCATGTTGGTGTTGATTTTCCAGTTGTCACCGTTCAGGTTCACAATGCGACCGGTCACCGATTTACCGTCGGTCGTGATCACCGTCACCGCGGCATATTGATCGCTGATGACCTTGCTCGGTTCGACGATCGATTCGAGCAGATCGCGGGGGCTGAACCGGCCTGAAACCGCGGTGAGATCCGGGCCGAGTGCCCCGCCCTGATTGTCATACCGGTGACACGAGAAGCAGTTCGCCGCCGCAAACATCGCCTTGCCACGGTCGAAGTCGCGGCCGCTGACGCCGTTCGCCACTTTGTCGACGAGTTCGTCGAGCTTCCAGTCTTTGACAAACGGTCTCGGCGGAGCTGCGGGCTGGGTGACATCCGCTTTCGCGGCGGCATCGAGAATCGGTTGCACCGCGGCGAGCTCTTCCGGCTTCAGCGTTTCGAGCGCATCCTTTTTGATATTCGCCACAAACAGGCTGAAACTCGCGCCGCCGCGATAGCTCGCGGCTTTGTTGAACCACGCGAAATACGTCTTCCGCAGCGCGGGGGTCCAACCGGCCTGCAAACGTCGCAGCGAACGGGCGTATTCGATCTGCTCTTCCTGCGTCGGTGCGTTTTCCAGAAGCTGCACGAGTTTGTCGGCAACAGGCGCCTGCAGATACACGACCAACTGCCCAAGTTCTGCGTTTAATTCCGGAGTCGATGCAGGAAAGAGAACCTGAAA
Organism: Planctomycetaceae bacterium; assembly: GCA_035686985.1. Taxonomy (GTDB): domain Bacteria; phylum Planctomycetota; class Planctomycetia; order Planctomycetales; family Planctomycetaceae; genus DSVQ01. The sequence continues at coordinate 3,478 of DASRYX010000714.1, forward strand.
CTTGGCGATCAACCGGCGCTGCGTGTTGACGTCCGGCGTTCCCAGCCGGTTGAACGTGACATGATAGACCCGCACAAGATCGAGTTTCTGCGAATCGGACAGCTCCGACCAGTCGATCCGGTCCAACGCGGCGAGAACAGTGGCTAGTTTCTGCGGATCGAGGGGCGGATCGGTTAGTTTGCGATGCAGCGGGCATGGTGCCGAAGCTCGCACATAGGCGAGCAGCGCCTGGATCGCCGCAACGGGGTCGGTTTCCGCGAGCGCTCTTCCACCCCAAGTCGCGACGGGTTGATGTTCAATCGCCACACGCGCGGCTTGCCGCAGAAAGCGGTCTTCGTGCGACAGATACGGCCACGCGACGGCCACGGCTTGCGGGTCGACCACGCCGTGGAACGCTTCCAACTTCCTGCGGGTTTGCCGGGCTTCTACACTGGCGGGATCAAAGAACGGGCTCGCCGGCGCGGTGGATTCTTCGCCGGTGTACGTCACGCGATACAGCCCCGACGTTGTCTTCCGGCCGCCAATGGTGAAATACATCGCCCCGTCATGCGGGTTGATCACTACGTCGGTCAACGGCAACGGCGAACCGGTGATGAACTCCTCGAACGTCCCGGAGTAGGTCGATCCCTGCGGGGTCAGATGGACCGCGTACAGCTTGCCGTAGCTCCAGTCATTGATGAACAGCGCATCCTGATACTTCGCCGGAAATTTTGCGCCGTAACCAAAAGCGACTCCTGTCGGAGAACCCGGGCCGATGTTGACCACCGGCGGCGTGCTGTCGACGTAATACGCCGGCCACTTCCCCGCTCCGTTCCGCCAACCGTATTCCGAACCGCTCACCACGTGGCAGATCCGCGTCGGGCGATACCACGGCGTGTTGATGTCCCATTCCATGTCGGCGTCGTAGGTGAAGAGTTCACCATCGCGGTTCACCGCCGCGTCGAACTGATTGCGATACCCGACGGAGACGATCTCCCAGTTCTTGCCTGCGGGATCGATGCGGTAGATGATTCCGCCCGGCCCGAGCACACCCTTCATGAAGCCGCGACCGTCGGGCATCCGCGGCAGCAGATGATCTTCGCCCCACAACGGCGGCACGCGGGTCTTGCTGTACTGCGTCATCTTCGTCTGGTTGCCGCAGACGATAAACAGCCCCTTACCGTCCGGCGTGGGGACAACCGCATGCGGGCCGTGCTCGCCGGTTTTGCCTTCGAACAGCCGCAGCGGCTCGACCGTATCGAGAACGTCATCGCCATTGGTGTCACGAACGCGATAGACGCCTTCGGCGTACTTTCCGGCCGAGTTCACCACGACATACAGCGAATCAAACGCCCACGCCAATCCTTGTGCTTCACCGATCGGAATCGCGAGCGTCTCGACTTTCGGCGGACGACTTTCACCCACCGGTGTTGGCGTGACACGAAACAACCCGCCCGACTGATCGGAAACGATCAATCGTCCTTTCGGATCAACGCAGAGATTAACCCATGATCCTTGCGTCTCTCGTGGGACCGTATAAAGTCGTTCGACCTGGAAGCCCTTCATGACCTTCAACGCTTCAGCGGCCGTGGCTTGCGGTTCTTTCGCCGCACACGCCGCCGGCGCGGATAAGCCGCCGATAACCAGACCGATCCCCAGGAGACGAATCATAGAAGTCTCTCAAAGCCGCCCGCATGTAATTAAAGTTTGCGCAGGCGGTGTTTTATCCGATTTGGACTTGCGGAACCACTGATCGTGTCCGCAGCGAATTGCGGTGACGACTGTTACGATGTCCGCCATATCGTCGTTCGTCAGGAAATCCGATGACTGCGCTCAATTGGAATAGTCGGCAACTTACCCACGGTTGGCAGCGCGGAGTCACCGCGTTCTTTTATGGGCTCGGCATGTCCGAGGCGGACTTCGACAAGCCGCAGGTAGGAATCGGTGTCCCCCTACTCGAAGGAAATCTGTGCAACGTTCATGCATATCCGCTCGCGCAGACCGTCGCCGAGGGTTGCCGGGCCGCGGGATTGCTCGGCTTTCCGTTCGGCACACCGGGGGTGAGCGACAACCTGACGCAAGGTCTCGAGGGAGGCAGCGCGAGTCTTGTCTCCCGCAACCTGATCGCCAATTCAGCGGAATGCGTGGTCTCGGCCCACTGCTATGACGCGATGATCGGCTTGCATCATTGCGACAAGAACGGTCCGGGCTTTGCGATGGCGCTCGCGCGGATGAATTATCCGGGACTGCTCCTCAGCGGCGGCAGCATTCAACCGGGTTGCCATCGCGGCAAAGATGTGACGATTCTGGATGTCTACGACAGTCGTGCCGCGGCTGCCGTCGGCACGATGACCGAAGCGGAGGCCGATGAGATCCTGCAAGTGGCGTGTCCCGGACCGGGCGGCTGTGGCGTCGCGGCGTCGTTCAACACGTGGGGCCTGGCGATGGAAGCCATTGGCCTGATGCCGCCGCAAAGCAGCTCCATTCCCGCGATCGATCCCGGAAAGCGCGATGATGCCTTGCGTGCCGGGGCGCTGGTCCGTGGACTGCTCGAACAGCAGATTCGTCCGCGGGATATCCTGACTCGGCAGGCCTTTGAAAACGCCGCGGCGATGATGGCGGCCGCCGGAGGATCCACCAACGGCGTGCTGCATCTGCTGGCTCTCGCCCGGGAAGCACAGGTCCCGTTCACACTGCGTGACCTGCAGGCGATTTTCCGTCGCACACCGGTGCTGTGCAGCTTTGCCCCCCGCGGCACGAAAACGATGGTTGAGCTGCACAAGCTGGGCGGAACCAGCGTGCTGATCAAGCATCTGATTCGGGCCGGGGTCATCGACGGCCGATGTCTCACGGTGACAGGAAAGACGCTGGCGGAGAATGTCGCCGACGCGGCCGATGTCGGTCCGGAACAAGATCTCATCGCGCCGATTGATGGCCCCTACAAGCCGTTCGCCGATATGCAGGTCTGCTTCGGCAATCTCGCGCCGCAGGGAGCCGTGTTCAAGGTGTCGAGCTTGTCCGAGCCCCGGTTCCGTGGGCCGGCGCTCTGTTTCGACAGCGGCCGGGCCGTCTCGGACGCCGTCGAGCATCGCAAGATTCGCCCGGGACACTTTATCGTGCTGCGGTATCTCGGACCCGTTGCGGCGGCGATGCCGGAAGTCGTGCTCGCGGCCTCAGCGTTGTCGGTGCCAGAGCTGAACGGCAAAGTGGCGTTGATCTCCGACACCCGCGTGTCGGGCATCTCACACGGCGCGATTGGCGTGCATTGTTCCCCTGAGGCTGCCGTGGGCGGCCCGATTGCGCTGGTGGAAGACGGCGATGAGATCAGCTTTGATCTGCCGACCGGTGATGTCACGCTGCACGTGAGTCCGGAGATTCTCAACCAGCGCCGAGCCGCGTGGACGCCATTGATCTTCGACCGAATCCGCGGTTATCTCGCCGACTTCACCGCGACCGTCGCTCAGGCGCATGACGGATGTGTCAGTCTCGCGTATCATCAGGAACGACTGACTTGAAGACGGGTGCCCGACTCCCAGCGAACCTCACCAACGGAATGCACACATCATGCGACGACGCGAATTCCTTCAATCGACGGTGACGTTGGCTGCCGCATCGCTGATTGCTCCGCGAGCGTGGGCGGCAGCAGATCGGCCGCGCATTTTACTGCGATCCTCCTGGCAGGTCGTGAACATTGGCGACATCGCCCACACGCCCGGCGTGCTCGCCCTGATCGAGAAGCATTTCCCTGAAGCCGAAGTGCGGCTGTGGGCGTCCGGTGATCTGACCGACGAAGTCGCGGCGATGGAGCACCGCCGCTTTGCGCAATTGAAAATCGTCAAAGGCGGCATCCAGGACAACGGCCGCGCGTCGACCCCCGAACTTGAGGACGCCGTCCGCTGGGCGGATTTCCTGCTTCACGGTTCCGGGCCATCGCTCGTCGCCGCCAAAGATGTTGCCGCGTGGGACAAACACCTGCAGAAGCCGTTCGGGATTTTTGGCATCACCTACGGTGGCGGAACGCCCGAGCAGATCGCCTTGATGAGCCGCGCAAAATTCGCCTTCTTCCGCGATTCGGTCTCGCTGCAGAAGGCGAAGGACGATGGCATCAAGTCCCCGGTGATGGAGTTCGGTCCCGACGGTGCTTTTGCCTGCGATCTGCGCAACGTTGACGCCGCGGCCGAGTTTCTGCGGGCGAATCAACTCGTCGACGGGAAGTTCCTGTGCTGCATTCCTCGGTTGCGGTACACGCCGTACTGGCTGATCAAGAAACGTGAAGTCGATCCGCAGAAGGTCGCGCGGAATGCGGAAATGGCCGAGCATGAACACGCGCCGTTACGGG
>DASRYX010000715.1:0-4073 GCA_035686985.1 Planctomycetaceae bacterium
TCAGAATCGCCACGCCGGCAGCCACGAACTTGATCCAGTGTCCTCGAGCGGAAATCTTCTTGATCTGGATCGGCGTCTCGCGCATCTCGGGCGTGAAGAGCGAGGCCAGCGGCGCATCGGCGACCGGCGGGGTTCCGGTGAGTGCGGGTGTTGGAGTGGCCGCATTCGGCGCGATGTAACGGGCCCCGATGCCCTCGGCGGGGTACGTGTTCTCCGCGAGTTCCAGCTCGACCGCCGCCGGTTCTTCCATCACGAACGCATGGCCGCACTTCGGACATTTCCCCTTGCGGCCGAGCAGGTTCCGATCACGAATTTTCAATTCGCGGCCGCACTGCGGGCAGGGAATAATAATCGGGGTCATGAAACAGGATCTCCGTCGGGCTTTTGAGCCGCTTTCCGATTATCTTATCGTATATCCAGACGGAGTTCCCAGTTTTCAGTTCCCAGTTCCCAGCAAAAGGCACCGTGCTTTTCTCCCTGAGAACTTGGAACTGAGAACCGGGAACTACTCCCGTCCCTTTCACGAGGAATGCCTGTCATGAGCCCATCCTGGCGGTTGCTGTGTGTGAGCGTCCTCATTTTCACCGGTTGCAATCCTCAGCCGCCGAGCCCCACTGCACCCGCGGCGACGGTCTCCCCCGCAGAATACGGTTCCGGCGGCTATGGCTACGGCACGGGCGAGATTACGTTTCTGGATGCCGTCGCGACGCAGGAAACCCCGGCGACCGACTTTGCCGCCGTGCCGATGACGACAGCGGATGGCCGCACCATCACCCTGAAAGATCTCGCCGCGGGCAAGCCGCTCATCGCCGTGTTCACGCGAGGTTATGCCGGTTCGATCTGTCCATACTGCTCGTCGCAGACATCGCGACTGATTGCCAACTACGCGGAATTTCAGAAACGCGATACCGAAGTCGTGGTGATCTACCCGTTGGAAAAGCCGGAAGACACACACCGCCTGAATGAGTTCATGGCGAAGGTCAACGAGAATAACACGCAGCCCGCGACACAGGTCGCCCCGTTCCCGATGCTGGTCGATATTGGCCTGAAAGCGGTGGATGTGCTCGGAATCCGCCGCGATCTCTCCAAGCCGGCGACGTATATCCTCGATGAACAGGGCGCGGTGCGATTTGCGTACGTCGGGAAGTCACTCGCCGACCGGCCGTCCGTCAAAGCGCTCCTCGAGCAACTGGACGCGATGAAAACGATGCCCGCGGGCGGATAAGTTAAAACGGCGGGTGGCAGGGGCGCACCGCGAAGCGGAAGCCTCTGAATCGTAAGTCGCTGGTCCGGGGGCTTCCTGCGGTGCGCCCCCGCCACCCGATAGCTGGAACGTAAATGCGATGAGCAACGTGTCCGCAGCCTTCCTGTCGATCGCCGTGCGCGAAGGCTTTGTGACACCCGAGGCCGCGGCCCGCTATTCCGCATCCATGACCAGTTCACCGGCGGCAGCGGGGATCCTGACCGCCGCGCAGGTCGATATCGTCGAAACACTGCTCCGTCCCACCGAGGTCATCCCCGGCTATGAACTGTTATCGCATCTCGGACACGGCGGCATGGGCGTGGTCTATCGCGCCCGGCAGATCGCCTTCGACCGCATCGTCGCGCTGAAAACGGTCTTGCTCGGCACGCACGCCTCACCGACGGCGCTCGCGCGGTTCGAGCAGGAAGCGAAAACCATCGGCCGGCTGGTTCACCCGCATCTCGTCACGGCCTACGATTTCGGTCGCCATCAAGGACGGCTCTTCCTCGCGATGGAATTCGTTGAAGGAGAGAACGGCGATGAATGGCTGGATCGTCACCGCGCGGCGGCCGAGACATTGGTGTGGGGCATCATCCGGCAGGTCGCCGCGGGGCTGGCGTACGCGGCCTCGGCGAACGTGATTCACCGGGACATCAAGCCAGCGAACCTGTTGCTGACGAAACCCCCTGCGGGTTATCCGCTCGCGGCCGGCTTGCCGCTCGTAAAGATCGCCGATTTCGGATTAGCCCTGCTCGCGGAAGACACCGACAGCCGCACACGTCTCACCAGCGATAACACCACGGTCGGCAGCCCGCAGTACATGGCGCCCGAGCAGCTCAGCGGCTCGCGCGTCGACCTCAGGGCCGACATTTACGCTCTGGGCGCGACGGCATATCACCTGCTGACCGATCGGGCGCCGTTCGAGGGCCTGAGTCTGATGCAGGTCTTCGCGCAGAAACTGCACGGCGATCCGCCCCCCGCGACGCAGTTCCGCACCGATTTGTCTCCCGGATCCTTCGAGCTGCTGCGTGACTTGCTGCAGCGCGATCCCGAACAACGGCTTGCCGATTACGACATCGTCCTGCAGCGGATCGACGCGCTGCTGGCTGATCTCACGGGCCAGACCCCGCGGATGATGTCCGCCGTGACGATGGAAGCCCCGCGACCTGTCGCCACGGAGATCATTCCCGAGGCGACTGTCGCTCGGCCGGTCTCGCGACGGAGTTGGATCGTGGTCGCCGTCGCGGTGACGCTGGTGGGAGCCGTCGCCGCAGGATATTGGGCCTCAACGGGGCCTGCACGAGCGATGCCCGGGCCGCGCGACTGGCAGCCCACCAACTGGGCCGTGTCGTGTTACAATGGAAAGACCCTGCAAGGCTGGAGGATCGCAAGCGGGACATGGATTCCGGGTCAGGACGACGGCGAAGGGGGCCGATTGCTCACCGGCTCCAAGGGGACGATCGGCTATCCGCTGCTGCGACCGGCGGGAACATCCCGACAGCCGCTGGTCGGATATCGCATCATCGCGGTGGCCAACGTTCACACGGCGGATGCCGCCGAACTGCAGTTCGGGCTCACCACGGGAAACGATTCAAACCAAGCCGCGCGATATGTCATGCGATTGCTGAAAGAGCGCGTGCAGCTCGGGACGCGCTCCGGCGACCATGGCCCGCTGGAGAAAGTGCTGGCGGAAAAACCGCTCGCCGGCTCGGACGGTTTTCATGAACTTCGTCTGGAACGTCATTACCGCGACTGGTTCGTTGCCATCGATGACACACCGCTCGGCTCAATTCCCGTCCCGAACACGGCCATCCTCCCGGAATTCCTCCTCGCCACCGAAGGCAACGGCACCGCATGGTTCAGCGACATCCTGCTGGAAGAACTGGCGGCTCCGCCCTCGAAACCGTGACGCCATCCTAGGCCCTACCGGTTTTCGCTGAATTCTCGCGACATCTTCATGATCCCTGAACGCCCATCAGGAAGATACTTGTGGTAAGGAATCTTTCCACCACAAGGACATGCCATGCACCGACACCAGGGACGGCGTCAGGCGGTTCGGGCGCTGTTTGTCAGTGACATCCATCTGGGTTGTCGCCACGCGCATCCGCATGAATTCCTGCAGTTCCTGCGGGGTTATGCTCCGGAATCGCTGTACATCGTGGGCGATTTCATCGACTGGTGGAAACTGCGACGATCGCATGCGTGGGAGCAGGTCTTCAACGATATTCTGTCCCACCTGCATACGATGGCCGAGAACGGGACCGAAATCTTCTACACGCCCGGCAACCATGACGCATTCTTGCGAACCTTTCAGTGGAACTTCTCATTCGTAAAGGTCGCCGACGAGTTCATCCACACGCTCGCTGATGGTCGACGATTTCTCGTGACGCACGGCGATAAGTTTGATCGCGTCGAGTGTGCGGCGGGATGGGTCTCACTGCTGGCGTCGATTGGGTATGACGCACTCCTTTCGACGAATCGCGTCGTCAGCCGGTTACGGGGTCGCCCGCGCAGCGGCGACTATTCCTTCAGTGCGGGAGTGAAGCGACGCGTCAAAGAGGTCGTCCGTTACATCAGTGACTTTGAAGTTCGGTTGGCGGATTACGCAAAGAAGCAGGGTTGTAGCGGAGTCTTCTGTGGTCACATCCATACGCCCGCCTACACGGAGATTCACGGGATCACCTACGTGAACACCGGCGACTGGGTTGAGAATTGTTCGGCGTTCGTGGAATATGACGCTGGCGTCCTCGAATTGCTTCGCAACCTGAATTCGGACCGCCTGATCGAGCCCCTGGACGCAGCGTTTCCGCGGAGCGAATTCGCCCCGTCC
>DASRYX010000716.1:0-3672 GCA_035686985.1 Planctomycetaceae bacterium
ACAGCAACGTGGTTGTCAAAGCGATAAAGGCCACCGCGGAGATCGCTGCCATCATCCAGCAGGCGAACTTGTTCGCCCACAGTGCCAATGGTGCGACGCCCAGACGAACGAGCCCTCGAAACCGCTGCTGTGTCTGTTCGCCCTGCCAGGCCAGCAGCCCGGCCAGCAGCAGCGCGATCCAGCAGAACAACGCACTCCAGCCAAACGTTGGTGGCTGATTGTCCAAGCGGATCAGGATGGACGCCCATGACGTGAACGACAGCGCCAGGACCAGCCAGGCAAACGTCTTCAGGCTTTGCCATTCCAGCCAGCGCAGCCGCTGCCATGCGCGTCGCCACGGTTCCACGGCTTCGGCGGGAAGTGCGGCTACCGTTGAAGTCCCGGTCGCCGTTTTGGCAGCAACCCGGCGGCGGCTCCACCAGTGTCCGACCCATTCCCAATCCCACGGATGACCGTGCAGCCAGCCTTCCGCGAGCCGCCAGTTCGCCGCCATCACGGCGAGAATCAGGAGGCACCGCGCCCAGCCCCAGAACGACAGGGCATAATCCGCCGCATCATCCGGAATGATCGAGAAGCGCCCGCCGAGGGAATCGGTCAGAATCGCCGCACCCGAGTTCACCAGCACGATCATGATCGCACCGTACAGAATCGCATTCAGCGGACGGTTCGTCTGCAGCGACCAGAACAATCCGTACGCCAGCGATTCCACCAGCAGGAACGACATCATCCGCAGGTTTTCATTGGTATCGACCGATCGGAGATGCCGGTCGTCGAACTGGGACAACATCAGCGCCATCAGCGCATACCACAGTTGCAACCCGATTCCCGTCACCAGCACAAACAGCACGCGACTGATAAAGACGCTCGGCAAGCGGGGTGAGAGTGTAGTCAACCAGACCAGTGTCCCTTCCTCGCGCTCACCGGCGAACATCGTGGCGACTGCCGCGAGGACATACACCGGCGGCACCCACACGGTGAACGCCCAGAACGCCGTGCTGTAACCGCCGGAATTCGTCTGCGATTCGGCAATCGCGAGAATGACCAGCATCAGGAACGAGCCGCCGAGGCCGCACATCGCCCACAGCTGCCGTAGCGCGCGGTACTCTTTCCAGAGGAGCCGTTGAAAGGTGAGACTGGCGTTCATCGCACGGCCTCCTGCGTCTTAGACAACATGCCTTCGGGGAACGTCCAGCTGTCGGTCGTTTCGGTCTGCATACAGACGACGAAGATCTCTTCCAGAGACGGCTGCCGGATGGTGGCGTCGACGCAGTTCGGCCGCGATTGCCACCAGCTTAGACTGTCGTCCGGCAGATCACGCACGAGAAGTTGCCACTGGCGGTCATCGCGTTTTGCTCCGAGCAGGATCGCGCCGCGGGGGAGTTCCGGCGCAATCGTGTCGACGGCGTCCTGCGTGACCAGCACTTCTCGGACGCGGCTCTTCAGCACTTCCAGCCGTTCATTCAGAACGAGCTTCCCTTTGCGGAGCACCATCACCGTGTCGGCGACGCGTTCCACTTCCACGATCTGATGGCTCGACAGCAGCACCGTTCTTCCTGTTGCTGCGACATCGACCATGCTTTCGAGAAACTCGCGCCGCACGAGGGGATCCAGACCGGACGTGGGTTCATCGAGCACCAGCAGTTGCGGCTCATGCGCGAGCGCCACCGCCAGCGACACCTTCGACTGCATCCCCTTGGACAGCGATTTGACCTGCCGATCGAGCGGCAATTGATACTGTCGCACCAGCTGCAGATACTTTTCCTGATAACCCAGCGGATAGAACCCGGCGGCGAACCACCCCGCTTCCTGCACCGTCATCCAGTCGTACAACGCGGGGCGGTCGGGGACATAACCGACACGGCGGCGGATTTCCGCTCCGTCGAGACGGCTCACCATGCTCATCACGCGAGCCGCGCCGATATCGGGATCGAGCAACCCGAGCAGAATCTTGATCGTCGTGGTCTTGCCGGCCCCGTTCTCGCCGAGGAGCGCGATCACCTGGCCGGGCTTTCCGGTGAAGGAGACGTCATCCAGCGCGATGAATGAACCAAATCGTTTCGTGACATTCTGAAATTCGAAGACGGTCGACATGGGAGAACTCCGGGAGAAAAGTCTTCGACAAGCCGAGCAAAGATGAGAAGCGAACGCCGAAGCGGAGCGTCAGGACGTGGTCGCTTCCGCGGTGTCGTGCAGAACTTCTTCAATCAGCGAACGAATTTCGCCGGTGGAGAGACCGCCCGAGCGGCACTCGGTGATCGCGCCCCGCAACCGGGCCTTGAGCAACGACTGGCGGTCGGTCCGGCAGGCCTCGGGCGCGGTCTTGGTGACACGCAAGCCCTCGCCGCGCAGCGTTTCCAGAACGCCGTCGGTCTGCAGGTCCCGATAGGCCCGCGCGACGGTGTTCGGGTTGACCGCGATGCGCTGGGCCAGCTCGCGGACCGAGGGGACGAGTTCCCCCGATCGCAGGGCTCCATTGGCGACGGCGAATTTGATCTGCCGGTTGATCTGGTCGTAGATCGGCAGACCGTTACTGGGATCGATGTGCAGCAGCATGGCAGCGCCCTCTGTTCTATCTAACTAGTACAGTAGACAGCGTTGCCGTGGGCGTCAAGAGGTGGTGTTCGATTTTTTTGACTTCCGTCCAGAGTCAAGAACAGCTTGATTCCGCCAAGACACCGAAGAACGGTCAAAACTCGACCGTGTCCGTCATGGATTGATCGCGTTTTTGGGCCTTGGAACCTGCTCCGGCGAGCTGCAGCGCGATCATGGCCAGCTTGGCGTGAATCGCCATCGCCTGCTCATTCAGCGTCTGAAAGTCTGTTAACAACTGCTCCACGGACTTTTCCGAACGTGACGGCGCAGCATGATCCGAATCCGACATTGCGGAACCCCATTTCGTTGACGCAGCGTTGCAGAACGAAACGTTGGTTGGTCAAGGCGCAACGTGAGCGAACGTTGATCACGCCTGTGCGCGCCGAAGCGAAGGAAGCCGGAAAATATCAGCCGGAATCCGCCACGCAGGGATTTGCCGCAACTGGAGTGCCGAACCGGAATTTCGGAAAAATCCGTCGGTGAGAACCCCTATGGGTTTGCAAAGTCTATCGTTCCGATAGACTTTGATGTGTTATTCTACCCGCCGCCTTGCCCCGCCTTCTGCCGACGAGCCTTCCTATGTTCACCCCGCACTATCGCCTGAGTCGTCGTGAAGTTCTGCAGGTGGGTGCCGCAGGGGTCGTCGCCGCAGGGCTTCCGCAGCGGTCGTGGGCGAATGGGTCCGCACCGCGGGCGAAGTCGGTTTTGCTCGTGCATCTCAGCGGCGGTCCCAGCCAGCTCGACATGTGGGACCCCAAACCGGCCGCCCCGCTCGAAATCCGCGGGGAGTTCCAGGCCGTCGATACCGCGGTTCCCGGCGTTTATGTCGGCGAACACATGCCGCGACTGGCCCAGCAATTGGGACGCTGGTCGATCATCCGCACTCTATCGCATCCCGAGCATAATCACCTGCTCGCCACGCACGTCGCGTTGACCGGACGGGCCACACCGATCCCGCGTGGCGGCAGCGATCTCGACCGCGTCGAATCTCGCTACGATTTTCCCAACTTCGCGGCGGCGCTCGATTATCTCCATCCCCGCACGGATGGCATACCGACCGCAGTGTCGCTGCCGAACTAT
>DASRYX010000717.1:0-3490 GCA_035686985.1 Planctomycetaceae bacterium
GCCTGACCCTAAAGAGAGCGGATCTGGTGGTCACAGAGACCGACCCGTTTCTGCTCGCGTTCGTTGGTCGCTGGCTGCAATGGTGGCATGGAGCGAGATTCGTCGTCTATCTGCAGGACATTTATCCCGACGTGGCGGTCGCCGTCGGCAAGCTCCGTGAAGGTTGGATCAGCCGCGCGCTGCGATGGTTGCTGTTCAGCGTCTATCGCAAAGCCGACGCAGTGGTCGTTCTCAGCCGTGACATGGAACGCACGTGTCGTGCTTATGGTATCGCTGAGGATCGCCTGCGGATTATTCCGAACTGGGCCGATACCGCCACGCTGCGTCCGCAGAAGCAGCAGAATATTTTTCGTCAGGAACACGGACTGCAGAATTCGTTCGTGGTGATGTACTCCGGCAACATGGGCCTGGCACATTCGTTGACGCCGATCCTGGATGCGGCGGCCACGCTGTCCGACCAACCCGTCAGCTTTGCCCTCGTTGGTGATGGTGCCCGGCGTGCGGCACTCGTCGCCGAGGCGCAGGCCCGCGGGCTGACGAACGTGCGCTTCTTCCCGTATCAGCCGCGAGAGCATCTGGCACAAAGTCTCAGCGCTGCGAATGTCCATTTGATTTCCATGCAGCCGGAAGCCTCCGGCCTGTTGATGCCGAGCAAACTCTACGGCATCCTCGCCTCCGGATCCGCGGTGATTGCTCTCGCCGATCCGACATCCGAACTGGCGGAGCTGATTCAGCGGCATGAATTAGGCTTCGTCTGCGATCCGCGTGATGTTGACGGCGGTGCCGAGCGGCTCGCGTATGTGATCAACTTCCTAGCGCAGAATCCCGCCGAGGTGCAGATGCTGGGAGAGAACGCGCGGCGACTCGCCGAGTCCGAATTCGACCGCTCAATTCAAACCGCCCGGTTCGCGGCGATGCTGCACGAACTCCTGCAGTCAGCTCCAGTCACTCAATCCGCGCCGACCACCGTACCGGTCGCTGACGCCGCCCAGCCGGAGGGCGTGTGATGCGCGTGCTGGTCAATGCGCTCTCGATCGGTTCCTTGAGCGGCCGGCACGTTCTGTACGGGCACCTGCGCCAACTGGTCCGCTGGAGCGCCGGGCTGCACGAATTCGTGGTATTGCACGCTCCGACGGAAACGCCACCGACTACACTACAGCAACCGAACGTGACCTGGATTGCCGCTCCGCGAGCCGCTGTGCATTGGACCACGCGAAGCTTGTGGGAATCGTGGGAGGTACCGAACTGGATCAGGCGACACGGCTGCAACCTTTATTTCACGCCGAACGGAACGGTGTTACCACGCTGTTCGGTGCCGCAGGTGTCGCTCGCGCAAAATCCCTGGTGTCTGATGCCGGGAGTGCCGCACACCTATGCCGAACGCGTCAAAGCGCGGGTCCAGCGGGCCGCATATCGCCATGCGTGGCAGCATGCGAGCTTGATGGTCTACAACTCGCAACACATGCATGAGCTTTATCGACAGAACGCACGCAGCTTGCCGGAAAGTCGCTCGTGTCTGGCTTATCAGGGCGTGAATGACAACACCTTCGCCGCCGCGCAGTCGATGCGCGATCAGAACGAGCGGCAGCCGGGGACGATCGTCTCGGTGTCGACGATGGCCCGCTGGAAGGGAGCGGAAACACTCGTCCGCGCCGTTAGCCTGCTCCAACAGCGCGGCGTCGAAGCGCGGTTACGGCTCATCGGCTCCTGGCCGCATCGTGACTATGAGCAGTTCGTTCGCCGGGAAATTGCGCGGCTCAATCTGCAGAACCACGTGACGATCGTCGGGGAAGTGTCAGTCGAGCAGTTACACCGGGAGTATGCCTCCGCGCGTGTCTTCGCATTGATGAGTCATTGCGAATCGTTTGGCATTCCCGCGGTCGAAGCCCAGGCATTCGGCACCCCGGTCGTCGGGTCCACCGGCTGTGCGATGCCCGAGATTGGCGGTGACGGTGGCGTGTTCGGTGTCCCCGGAGACCCCGCGGTTGCCGCCGACCTGCTGCAGCCGTTGTTGACCGATAACGACACGTGGCAGTCGATCTCACAACGCGCGCTCGCGAACGTGGAACGCTTTCGCTGGGAGACGTGTTCCCAACCGCTGATGGAGATGTTCCGGCTGACTTCTTCCTCTGCTGCGAGTCACGCCGCCTGATGTCCGACGCTATGCTCACATCGCCGCCGCTCGTCACGGTCATTGAACCGCCACGGGGTTGGTTGCGGCTCAATCTGGGCGAAGTCTGGCGGTACCGCGACTTGCTGTCGCTGCTGATCTGGCGCGATCTTTCCGCCCGATACCGGCAGAGCGTCGTCGGATACGGCTGGGCGTTCATCAAGCCGATCGTGAGCGTGTTGATTTTCACCTTCGTCTTCGGTGGACTCGCCAAACTTCCGTCGGACGGCGTGCCGTATTCGTTGTTTGTGCTCGCCGCGCTGATTCCGTGGCTGTATTTCTCAACGGCGTTGTCCGGGGTCTCCACCAGCGTGACCAGCGGCGGGCACCTGCTCACCAAGGTGTATTTTCCCCGGTTGATTCTGCCGCTCTCCAGCTTGGGTGCAGGACTCGTCGACCTCGCGTTCCAGCTCGTGCTTTGTTTCGGACTGATGTTGTGGTTCGGTGTCACGCCGCGGTGGCCCCTGCTGCTGTTGCCGCTGTTTATCGTTTTTGCGATCGCCGCGGCGTTGGCGTTCGGATTGTGGCTAACGGCGCTGAATGTCCGTTATCGTGATGTCGGTCATGCCGTTCCGTTTCTTCTCCAAGCGGGAATGTGGTTGTCACCGGTGGCATATTCTTCGACGCTGGTGCCGGAAAAGTGGCAATGGCTGTACGCGTTGAACCCGCTGGTGGGCATGATCGAAGGCTTCCGGTGGTGTCTGCTCGCGACGACGCCACCTGATCCCGCCGTTCTCTGCTGGTCGATCGCCGCCGTGATGCTGTTTCTGGTCGGTGGGCTGGCATTCTTCCGCCGTCAGGAAGCGGCCTTCGCAGACGTGATCTGAATCACTGATGTCATCGACTCCCCTCATTCACGTTGATCAACTCGGCAAGTCGTATCGCCTGGGGCAGACCCATGCGCACTCGATCCGTGACCTGGTGAACGGGACATTGGCTAACTGGTTCGGCCAGCGTTCTTCGCGGTCGGCGAGCGCAGGAACGTTCTGGGCCTTGCGCAATATCTCGTTCGATGTTTCAGCCGGCGAGGTCATTGGGATCATCGGTCGCAACGGCGCGGGCAAAAGCACGCTGCTGAAGATCTTGTCCAACATTGTTTCACCAACAGAAGGCCGTGCCGAACTGCGTGGCCGCGTAGCGAGCCTGTTGGAAGTGGGGACCGGGTTTCATCCGGAACTGACCGGTCGCGAGAATGTGTTTCTGAACGGCACCATTCTCGGCATGACGAAAGCCGATGTGCGACGGCGGTTCGACGAGATCGTGGCGTTCGCCGGTGTCGGACCCTTTATCGATACGCCGGTAAAACGGTATTCATCCGGG
>DASRYX010000718.1:0-1716 GCA_035686985.1 Planctomycetaceae bacterium
GATGCAGCCGGTGACGAGGCAGGGAATCACCCAGCGCATGGACGAGGACTGGTTCACGGGCGAACTCCGGCACGGTGGTTGCAAAACTGGCGAGACTGGGGCGAACCCATCTCAGAAGCGAATCCGCCAGCGTCGATATAAACTCGTTGCAGGAAACACTCAAGGCGGGTTTGCCGTGTGTAGCTTCCTTCCGCGGGCTAGATCACCTGTGCGCAATTTTTGATCAACAAATGCGCAGAATTCAGGCAGACAAGCATCCAGCAAGTCTTATCTCAGACTAGACTTACACTTGCGGCGACTCGACCTGCCTGCAAACAATACGAAGATAGCGATCACCTTTGATCGCGAAGACAATTTCGAACGGAAACTACGATGCGCCGAATTGCCATTCTCACCGCCGGTGGCGACACCCCCGCCCTCAATGCCACCATCTTCGGTGCCGTCGAACGGGCCAATGAGCGTGGCATCGAAGTACTGGGCATCATCCGCGGCTTCGCCGGTGTGGTCGATCCGCGGTTGCCGCATGTCCGCCTCAACCCGTTGTTGTCGACCATTCCCGAACTCGACCCGACTCATGGCGGGACGCTGCTCGGCGCGTCGCGGACCTACGTCGATCCCAGCCAGCTGGATCTGCTCGCCGAAATTACGCCGCGACTGAAAAAGCTTGGCATCGAGGGCCTGATCTGTATTGGCGGCGACGGCACCATCAGCGGCATGCAGCCCTTGTCCGAGCATTTCCCGTGCGTTCTCGCTCCGAAGACGATCGACAACGACCTCGGTCTGAACTACATCGACGAACCGAACGAATGGACGCAACAGGACAGCGAAAACGGTGGCAAAGACGTCTTTCTGCGTCCGCCGCGCCGTGAGGTCATCGAACTCGAAGAAATTATCAACTTCGCGACGCCGGGGTTTGCGACGGCCGTGTTTGTCGTTGTCCAGGGCGTCGAGCGCATCCGCACGACCGCCGAGAGTCACCGGCGCATCGCCATCATCGAAGTGATGGGACGCGATTCCGGGTTTATTCCCCTCGGCTCAGCGTACGGGCAGCCGGATATTATTCTGATTCCCGAAGTCCCGCTCGATATCGATCATCTCGAACAGCGCGTCGCGGAACTCTACGACCTGCAGAAGCATGTGGTGATCGTGGTGGGTGAAGGCGTGCGTGACCAATCGGGACGGCAACTCGGTGCGCAGACGAAGAGCTACGACCCGGCGGGGAACGTGATTTACAGCGGTGCGGCGGAAGAGCTGAAGCGGCTGCTGGCGATGCGGTTCGGCGACGAATTCTTCGGCAGCCGTCGGAAGCATGAATCCGCGGATTCGGTCATCTTCACTCGTAAAGTCGGTCACACCCAACGCGGGGGACGGCCGATCAAGTTCGACCGGTTTTTTGCGGCGCAACTCGGCGGCAAGTCGGTCGATCTCATCGCCGAGAATCGGAACAATCACATTGCCACGTTGCAGTGGTCGCGAACTCAGGGCTTCACGCTCGATTCTCTCCCCGCGAACAAGCTGCGAGATCAGTGGAAGCGGATCCATCCCCGCCGCGTCCATCCGTCGCTGTATGACGCCCAGCGGTTCCAGCCATCACGGCTCGGCAAAGAGTATCTGATGACGATTCTCTCGAACGCCATCGGCAACGACGACGTGGAAGAACTGCGGCTGGAAATGTTTGCCGCCGGGAAACTCTCGACGCGCTATCAGAGCGTGAAC
>DASRYX010000719.1:0-15169 GCA_035686985.1 Planctomycetaceae bacterium
GCTCATAGAGGTTGATCGCGAGTTCTTCTTTCAGGATGTCGAACAGCTCTGATTCGCTGAGGTGCAGGTCTCGCAGGATTTTTTCGTAATCGGGTCGCGAGAGCTTTTCCGCTGTCATCCGCTTGATGAACGCCACAACGGCGTCATTGGAGACAGAGATCCCCAGCTTGCGCGCTTCCGCCAGATGCAGCGACCGCATCACGATCGCCTCTTCGGTGCTGCCATTCGCCCCGCCGAACGGGAAGAACTGGTTGCCCATCGCCGCGTACATGAACCGGTTGGCGGTCCCCCGGCGGGCCTGCAGCTGAGCAAGTTCATCTCGCGAGAAATTCTTGACGGTCGTCACATACACCGCGGAATTGGATTGGGCACGAAACCCGAAAAAAGCGATCACCGCACCGACAATCGCGCCGTACACAGCCCATTCACCACCCTTGCCGCGGGGTGAGCCGATGACCCAGAGACCGCCCGCACAAATCAGCGCGACCGACAGCACACCGAGGGAGGTCGGCAAATTTCCGGACCGCGACGTGGCGGCATCGAGGAACACAAACGCGAACATCGACAGCCCGGTCAGCAGCACCATCAACTGGCGTTGATTCCGGCGAAAAATCTCAAACGGCGAACGATTCATGAAGCCGAATCCTGGGGTAGTTTCTTCCGTCAACCGTGACGGAAATCGGTGGACGCGTCCCTGGTGTCAACACCGAGCACGCTTGACAGAGCGCCGGACGATGCTCTAAGGATGGTCCGGCAACTCGATCTGCAAAGGGTCGCATTGTAGCTTGGTCAGAACGAGACACAAGGTCAACGCCACCGGCATGTTCGGGTGGTTTTTATATGGATTGGTCACAGCGTGGCGGCGAAATCTCTCAAAGGTCTGGTGATCGTCGAATCGCCCGCCAAGGCGAAGAAAATCGGCGGATACCTCGGCCCTGACTACCGGGTCATGGCCAGCATGGGCCACGTCCGCGACCTTCCCGAAAGCGCCACTGAGATTCCCGAGGAGCTGAAAAAAGAGGCGTGGGCCAAGCTCGGCGTGAACGTCGACCAGAACTTTGAGCCGCTCTACATCGTGCCCAAAGAGCGGAAAAAACTCGTCAAAGACCTCAAAGATGCTCTGAAGGACGCCCAGGAACTCATCCTCGCAACCGACGAAGACCGCGAAGGCGAAAGCATCGGCTGGCATCTGGCCCAAGTGCTGCAGCCGAAAGTCCCAGTCAAGCGGATGGTGTTCTCGGAAATTACCAAAGACGCGATCCAGGAAGCGATTCGGTCAACGCGGGATCTCGACCGGCACATGGTCGAAGCGCAAGAAGCCCGCCGGGTGCTCGACCGGTTGTACGGTTATCGCCTCAGCCCGCTGCTCTGGAAAAAAATCGCCCCGAAACTGTCCGCCGGGCGGGTGCAATCCGTGGCCGTGCGGGTCTTGGTGAAGCGTGAACTCGAACGGTTGGCGTTCAAAAAGGGTTCGTATTGGGATCTGAAATCAACGTTGCTCAACGCCGGGGGCGCAAGTTTCGACGCAACGCTCGCGACGGTCGGCGGGAAGCGCGTTGCCGCCGGGCGTGATTTCGATGAATCGACGGGAAAACTCAAACCCGACGCCGATGTGCTGTTGCTCGATGAAGCGACCGCTCGCGATCTACAGTCAAAGCTCGCCCCGCAGCCGTGGTCGGTGAGCAATGTCGAATCCCGCTTGCAGACCCGCAAGCCGTACGCGCCGTTCACCACCAGCACGCTGCAGCAGGAAGCGAACCGCAAGCTGGGTATGTCGGCCCGCGAGACGATGCAGACCGCCCAGCGGCTGTACGAAGACGGTTACATCACCTATATGCGTACCGACAGCGTGCACCTGTCGCAGGAAGCCATCAAAGCCAGCCGCCGATGCGTGCAGGACCGTTACGGCAAAGATTATCTGAGTGACGAAGTCCGCCAGTACACGAACAAGCAGAAGAACGCGCAGGAAGCCCACGAAGCCATCCGGCCCGCCGGGACCGAAATGAAAACCGCCGAGGAACACGGTCTCGGCGGTCGTGAAGCGCAGCTCTACGGGATGATCTGGAAGCGCACGATCTCGACCCAGATGGCGGAAGCGCAGCTGCGATTCCAGACGGCGACCATCACGGTCGGTGACGCCGAGTTCAAAGCCACCGGGCGGCATGTTGAGTTCCCCGGCTTTTTCCGGGCGTATGTCGAAGGGACCGACGATCCGGATGCGGCGCTCGATGATCAGGAATCCGCGCTGCCGCCGTTGAGCGAAGGGGAAAAACTCACCAGCCGCGCGCTCGAAGCGATTGGCCACGAAACCAAACCCCCGGCGCGCTTCACCGAAGCGACGCTGGTCCGCACGCTGGAAGCCGAAGGCATCGGCCGTCCGAGTACGTATGCGTCGATCATCAGCACGATTCAGGATCGCGGCTACGTCATCAAGCAGGGTCAGCAACTCACACCCACCTTCACGGCCCTCGCCGTCACGCGGCTGCTGGAAAACTACTTCCCACAGCTCGTCGATCTGCAATTCACGGCGAAAATGGAGGAAAATCTCGACGATATCGCCAACGGCGACACCGAGCGGGTGCCTTACCTGAAGAAGTTCTATTCCGACTCCGACGGGCTCGATGAACAGGTCCGTGTCAAAGAGGAAACGATCGACCCGCGCGAAGCGTGCACGCTTCAACTCGAAGGCGTGACGCCCCGCATCCGCGTCGGCAAGTTTGGTCCGTATCTCGAGACCGAACGCGACGGCGGCGTGGTCACGGCGTCGATCCCGGACAACATCACCCCCGCCGAAGTCACCAACGAACTCGCCGACAAGCTGATCGAACAAAAGCAGAAAGGCCCGCAATCGCTGGGGATCGAACCGGAGTCCGGGGAAGCGATCTTTCTGCTCAACGGCCCGTTCGGTCCATACCTGCAACTGGGCGAAAAGAAGGACGACGGCAGCAAACCGAAACGCGTCTCGCTCCCGAAGACGCGCAATCCGGACACCATCACCCTCGAGGACGCGCTCGCCTACATCGCCCTGCCCCGCACCGTTGGCAACCATCCGGTCACGGGACACGTGATCAAAGCCGGCGTCGGCATGTACGGCCCGTATGTCCTGCATGAGAAGACGTATAAATCTCTCGGCAAAGAGGACGACATCCTCACGATCGGGATCGACCGGTCTGTCGAACTGCTGAGCCAGGCGCGGGCGAAGAAAGTCGTGACGCCGATCAAGGAACTCGGCAATCATCCGACGGACAACGAACCGGTCGCCATCTACGACGGCCAGTACGGGGCCTACGTCAAGCACGGCAAGACCAACGCGACCATTCCGAAGGACCGCGATCCGCAGACCGTCACGCTGGAGGAAGCGATTCCATGGCTCGAAGCCCGCGCGGCCAAAGGCGGCGGCAAAGGCACAAAGCGACGCGGCGGATTCACCAAGAAGGCCACCGGCGCAGCGAAGAAGGTCGCGAAGAAAGCCGCGAAAAGGGCAACCAAGAAGAAACCGCCCAGCGAGTGACTCAAAGGCGAGCGTCGAGCCGTCTGGCCGACGAGTGATTGGCCGGTAAGACTCGGCGCGCTGACGCCGCGCCGTTCGCTACGCAGTTCCCAATCGTCCGCAAAGCTGTTACTCTCATCTGGCGTGATGTTCATCACGGTCTTTGAGATTCGCCGAACGGAGTCGGCTTCATGACGCGGTTGCAGTCGTTCATCGTGGCGTTGACGCTGATGGTCTGCCTGGGCGTCGGCTTGTGGGCATCCCAACGGGCGCTGCCGTCTAAGACGGTTCGGGCCTCCGAACCCGCCCCGTTGAGTCCGATCCCTCCGGACCCGGTTCAACAGTCGGAAATCATTCCCGCCACGGCGAGCGAACCCGCTCTCTCGCCGCGCAAGTTGACCGCCGATGATGCCGCCCCGGCGACAAACCACCCGGTCCGCCGCGCGATTGATCGCCTGATGCCGACGGCGACGGATGAAGAGCGGAGGATTTGGTTCGATGAGCTGCGCGAGCTGCCCGTCAGCGCCGTGGAAGACCTGCTGCGACTGCGCACAGAGTCCAATCTCACTGCGCCCACGCTCTCCACTCCCCGCCCAATGCCACCGATTGAAGGCAACGTCGATGGAACTGCTGCGGCGCGGCCGCTCGCGCAGGAGCGCCGGATGATTCTGCACAACCTTTTGAATGCGGACACGCACGGGTTCCGTGCGATTCAATCACAACGCTTACCGGTGCCGTTCGCGATCGGGGACAGCAGCGGCGATGCGATTCACTGGCAGAGTTATCGAATCGACACACGTCCGGGTGAGCTCGAAGCGACCGAGCGTCCGCTCGATATCGCCATCAGGGGTGCCGGTTGGCTCATTGTAGAAGACGCAGACGGCCAGCCCGCGTTCACTCGTCACGGCGCCCTACGAATGAATGAGCAGCGTGAACTCGAAGCCCCCGCGATTCCTGATGGTCGACCTCTGTCACCGAAGATCACGATTCCTGAAAACACGGCCCACCTCTTCATTGATGGCAACGGCCAAGTCTACGCCGGGACCGAATTCGGCAAGTGGAACACCGAGCAACCGCTGGGACAGATTCGACTGGCCCGATTCTTCGACGATTCCGCTTTGGTGCTTCACAAGGACGGTCTTTATCATCCGACGCCCGCCGCCGGGACGATGACGCGGTGCGTCCCCGGCGAACAGGCGGGGGTGATCGAAGCGGGTGCGCTGGAGAAATCTAACGTTGACCGCGAAGCGCAGGAAGCGGCACTGCATCGCATCGAAATCTGGATCAAACGCCACACCCCGCAAATGCCCTGAACCAGAATGGAGACCGTCCGATGGGTATAATCAGCGAGTTCAAACAATTCGTCCAGCGAGGCAATGTTATCGATCTTGCCGTCGGCGTGATCATGGGCGCGGCATTCGGGAAGATTGTGAATTCACTGGTGACTGATGTGCTGATGCCGCCCATCGGTTTTCTGGTGGGGGGCGTGAAATTCACCGATCTGAAATTCGCCCTGCCAGCTAATCCGCTGAATCCCAAACTTGAACCGGCAACGATCAACTACGGGAACTTCCTGCAGACCACGTTCGACTTTCTGATCATCGCATTCTGCATCTTCATGCTCATTCAGGCGATGAATAAAATGAAAAAGAAACAGGACGCCGGGGCGGCCCCGCCACCCGAGCCGACAACGCAGGAAAAACTGCTGATGGAGATCCGCGATCTGCTGAAAGTGAAGTCGCCGTGACATCGCGACGCTCAGCCGCGGCGGTTATGCTGGGGAGACAGATCAATCCACAGTGATGCGGCGGCGAGGATGACGGCGATGGCGCGATGGGTCGTGCTGGGAATGATGTGGCTCGGCATTGATGCCAGCGCGGCGGATCCCGTGGATTTCACCCGCGATGTGCGGCCGATTCTCTCCAATCACTGCTGGAATTGCCACGGCCCGGACGAGCACACGCGCGAAGCCGGACTGCGACTCGACCGGCGCGACGCGGCATCGATCAAACTTGCCAGCGGGAAGATCGCGCTTGTCGCGGGTGACATCACAAAGAGTGAACTTGTCGCGCGCATCGACGCGCACGATGATTCACAAATGCCGCCGACCGAGTTCGGCAAGCCGCTTTCCGATAAGCAGCGCGCGGTTCTAAAGCAATGGATCGCCGAGGGAGCGCCGTTCGCGCAGCATTGGGCGTTCACGCCGCCGCAGCGACCCGCTCTGCCGGCCGTCAAGAACGAACAGTGGCCGCGGAATGCAATCGACCGGTTCGTGCTGCAGAAACTGGAAGCAGCCGGGATGACGCCATCGGCAGAAGCCGATAAGCGGACCTGGTTGCGGCGCGTGACGCTGGATCTCACCGGCTTGCCGCCTACGCTCGATCAGCAGAAAACATTTCTCGCCGATTCGTCACCGCAAGCTTACGAAACCGTCGTCGATCGCCTGCTGAAGTCTTCCCGGCACGCCGAGCGGATGGCAATGCAATGGCTCGACGTCGCGCGGTATGCCGATACCAACGGTTACAACAACGACGAGCTGCGTACGCTGTGGCCGTGGCGCGACTGGGTGATTGATGCCTTCGCCCGCAATCTGCCGTATGACCAGTTCGTGACGGAACAGCTTGCGGGGGACCTGCTGCCGAACGCAACCACCGCGCAAAAAGTCGCGACCGGTTTCAATCGCAATCATGTCCTCACGACCGAGGGGGGCATCATCGAAGAAGAGTACCGCGTGGAGTACGTCGCCGACCGCGTGCACACAACGGCGACGGTGTTTCTCGGTCTGTCCCTGCAATGCAGCCGCTGTCACGACCACAAATACGACCCGTTCTCGCAGCGCGATTACTACCGCTTCGCCGCGTTCTTCAACAACATCCCGGACAAGGTCGTTTCGTACAACAAAGGCCGCATGGCAGAACCCTTACTGAAGGTGCCCACGCCGGAGCAGGCCGCCGCGGAAAGCCGCCTGCAATCGCGTCAGGCCGAACTCACCTCGCTGCTGAAAGCGCGCCAAAATGAGGTTGCCGGTGATCTCGCGAAGTGGGAAGCATCACTGACTCCGGAGCAGATCGCCAAGGCGGGACCCGTGGGATTGGTCGCACACTTCCCGCTCGATGAAACCGGCGGCACGACCATCACGAACACGATCGATCCGGATCGCATCGCGTCTCTTCAAGGCCAGTTGACATCGACTGACGGCAAGATCGGCAAAGCGCTCGAGTTTGATGGCCGAAGTTTCGTCGCCGCCGGAGAGACCGGTGCCTTCGACAGCGATCAGGCCTGCTCATTCGCCGCATGGATCTATCCCACCAGTGCGGAAGCGAGCACCGTCCTCTCGAAGATCGACGAAGGCAACGCTTACCGCGGCTACGACGTGATCCTCGAAGGCGGAAAGGTGTCCAGCCATTTCGTCCATCACTGGCCCGACAAGGCGTTCAAAGTGATGAGCAAACAACCGGTGTCGCTCAATGAATGGCATCACATCGTTGTGACGTATGACGGTTCCCGCAAAGCGACGGGCATGAAGATTTACGTCGATGGCAAACCGCAGGAGTTTGACGTTACGACGGACAACACCGTGGATGGCCCACTTACCACCGACAAGCCGTTTCACATCGGACAGCGGTTCTCGTCAGCCCCGTTCCGTGGCCGCATTGATGAGGTGCGGGTCTTCGCCGCCGCGCTATCCGTCGATGACGCAGCACTCCTCGCAAAGGGGGAATCGCTCGGCAGCCTTAAAGAGATCCTTGCGATCGCGCCGGCAGAACGAACCGCCGCGCAAGCCGAGCGGTTGAAGGCGTACTACCTCGATCAGATTGATGAAAAAGCCAAAGCGTGGCGAGCAGAGCTGGCGGAAATTCCGAAACAGCTCGCGGAGCTCGACAAGGCGATCACTGTCACCATGGTGATGGGCGAACTCACGCCGCGGCGACCGACGCACATCCTCAAGCGTGGCCAGTATGATCAGCTCGGCGATGAAGTTCAGCCCGGCGTGTTGACCGAGTTCGCGGGATCGGGAACCACCGCCGCGACCCGACTTGATCTCGCTCGCTGGCTGACCGATCCGCAACATCCGTTGACGGCGCGCGTGGCGGTCAATCGCTGGTGGGAAATGCTGTTCGGAACCGGCATCGTCGAGACAGTGGAAGACTTCGGCGTGCAGGGGGCATTTCCGAGTCACCCCGAACTGCTCGACTGGCTGGCGACGGAACTCATCGCCCGGAAATGGGACACGCGCGCGATCCTCAAGCAGATCGTGCTGTCCGCGACCTACCGGCAATCGTCGCACGCTACGGTAGAACAACTCGAACGTGATCCGCGTAACCGTTTGCTCGGCCGCGGACCGCGTTACCGGTTGTCGGCCGAAACCGTGCGCGACAACGCCCTCGCCATCAGTGGATTGCTGGTCGACAAGGTCGGCGGTCCGAGCGTGAAGCCGTATCAACCCGAGGGCTTGTGGGAAGATGTCTCCGTCGAACGCCGCGAAAAGTATACGCCCGATCTGGGCGAAGGACTCTATCGCCGCAGCATGTACACGTTCTGGAAACGAACGTGCCCGCCGCCGGGGATGTCCGCGTTTGATGCCCCCGACCGCGAAACCTGCACGATCCGCCGGGCGCGGACGAATACGCCGCTGCAAGCTCTCGTGTTGCTTAACGATCCGACTTATGTGGAAGCCGCGAGGAAGTTTGCCGAGCGTGTGGTGTTGTCCTCAGCAGGGACCAAGGATCGGTTGGAAACCGCCTTCCAGCTCGCGCTTTGCCGATCCCCAGACAATACGGAATCAACCGTCCTCTTCAAGATTTTGGAATCGGCAAAGCAACGTTTCGAAAAGGATCCGGCCGCCGCGGAAAAACTCCTTGCCGTGGGACACTCGCAGCGTTCAGACATAATTCCAGTAAGCGAACTCGCCGCGTGGACGACGGTGACCAGCCTGATTCTCAACCTCGATGAAGCGATCTCGAAGCCATGAGCGATCCCACCGATTCTGCTGCAGCGTTATCGCGGCGCGCGTTTTGTGCGGTTACTGGGGGATCGCTGCTGGCGGCCACAATCTCCCGCGCTGACCAGGACGCCGCGGCCTTGAAGATCACGAGCCCGGCACCCCGGCAGGTGATTCAGCGCGAGGGTTACATTCCCGTCGCGGCGCATGCCCACGAACCGGGCGGTCCCAAACTCGGCGAGGCTAAGGCCCCCGTACGCGGCACCTGGACCGGTGTGGTCCCCGCTCGTCTGGAAGCCCGGACTGTCCTGCATGAAGGCTGCGCCGGCCGTGCCATTGAGTGGGCGAAGTGCGGCGACATCAACACGGCAGAAGAGTTTCGTTTCGACCTGACCATTCCCGCGGGAGGGTGGTATCGACTGGAACTCCGCGTCATCAATGGCGCTGGCGAGACGATCGGCAGCACCGTCGTCGATCCGATCGGTGTCGGCGAAGTTTTTCTCGTCTCCGGGCAATCCTACGCCGCCGGCGCGAATGACGAGTTGCAGCGCATCGACGATCCGTTGGAGCGAACGGTGCTGCTCGACTTCGTGACGAAGTCTTGGCGAACGGCGCATGATCCATTTCCGCACGTCGATACTGGCGGCACGATCTGGCCCGCGTTTGCCAATGCCATCCAACCGTTGCTGCGCGTTCCCGTGGGCTTGGTGAATGTCGCCGTCGGTGGAACCGCGAGCCGGCAATGGATGCCCGGCGAGGCACTCTACCAACGCTTTCTCGACGGGGGCCGCGCGGCGGGACGCTTCCGGTTTGTGCTGTGGCAACAGGGCGAGAGTGACGTCATCGAGAACATTCCGACGGGCACGTATGTCGAACGACTGGGGATCATTCGCGCCGGTTTAACCAAAGAATGGGGCTTCACGCCGCGGTGGTTGCTGGCGAAATCGACGTTGCACCCGACCGTCTACAACAAGCCCGTGGAAGAAGGCCGGATTCGCGATGCGATCGATCAACTCTGGAAGCAACCCGGATTTGGTCCGGGGCCGGACACCGACATTCTCGCCGGGGAAAATCGCGGCGGACCGCAATCACGGCGACACTTTTCGGCGATCGGTCAACGTCGCGCGGGCCTGATGTGGTTCGCCAGCGTCTGGGCCGCCCTGCATCAGGAAATCACTCCATGACGCCGCTCCTCGATTATCAACAACTGATCAACCGCCGGGCTTTGTTGAAAGGCTCAGCATCGGCCGTTGGTACCGCTGCTCTCGCGGGATTGTTGGCCCGTGACGCCCGCGCCGCTGTGCAGGAAACGCACTTCGCGCCGAAAGCCAAGCGGATCGTTTATCTCTTTCAGTCCGGCGGTCCGTCGCATCTGGAATTGCTCGACTACAAGCCGCGGCTCAAAGAGTTTCATGGCAAGGAACTACCCGATTCCATCCGGCAAGGTCAGCGTCTGACCGGGATGACCTCGGGACAGAAAAGCTTCCCGGTGATCGCACCGAAATTCGGGTTTCATCAAGCCGGACAGGCGGGCACGTGGATCAGCGATCTGTTCCCCGAAACGGGCAAGCGACTGGATGACATCTGCCTCATTCGGTCGATGCACACCGAGGCGATCAATCACGATCCGGCGATCACCTACATTCAAACCGGCTCGCAGCAACCGGGGCGACCCTCGCTCGGCGCGTGGCTGAGTTACGGCCTCGGCAGCGAAGCGGAAGATCTGCCGGCGTTCATCGTGCTGATTTCGCATGGTTCGGGACGCGATGCGAACCAGGGGTTGCTTGAGCGGTTGTGGGGCAGCGGCTTTCTGCCGTCGAATCATCAGGGCGTGAAACTGCGCAGCAGCGGCGATCCCGTGTTGTATCTCTCCGATCCGCCGGGGATTGACCGCGAGCTGCGGCGGGAAATGCTCGATGGACTCGCAAAGCTCAACGAGCGCCAACTGCAACAATCAGGTGATCCAGAAATCGCCACGCGCATCGCACAGTACGAGATGGCGTTCCGCATGCAATCGTCGGTCCCAGAACTGACCGATCTCTCGAAAGAATCCGCCGCGACGTTTGACCTCTACGGCGAAGACGCGAAGAAGCCCGGCACCTTCGCCGCGAACTGTCTGCTCGCGCGACGGCTGCTGGAGCGCGGTGTCCGCTGTGTGCAGCTTTATCATCGCGGATGGGACCAGCACGGCGGGTTGCCCACGAACATCCCGAAGCAGGCGAAAGATGTCGATCAACCACAGGCGGCATTGATTCATGATCTGAAACAGCGCGGGATGCTCGAGGACACGCTGATCGTCTGGGCCGGGGAATTCGGTCGCACGGTGTATGGACAGGGCGGCCTGCAGGACGACTACGGCCGCGATCATCACGGTCGCTGCTTTTCAACCTGGCTCGCCGGCGGCGGCATCAAGGGCGGGATTGTTCACGGTGAAACGGACGACTACGGCTACAACATCGTCCGCGACGGCGTGCACATTCATGATCTGAACGCGACGGTCCTGCACTGCCTCGGCTTCGATCACAAGCGGCTCACCTTCCGCTTCCAGGGCCGCGATTATCGTTTGACCGATGTGCACGGCGACGTGGTGACGCCGTTGCTGGCCTGATCTTCGCAGGGTCCACTGTGCGGACCGTCTTTAAAACATGATGAAGACTGGTCCGCACAGCGGACCCTACAACAAAAGCGTTTGACCGTTCCGGAGGGGGCGAGTAGGCTTTTCGCTTTCCCACACGAACAACCAAGGACCGTTCGCATGCCCCGCGTTCTCTGTACCGCGCTGAATACCCAGACCGGCCCGCATTTTCCGTTGTTGGAAGCCGCGGGATTCGAAGTGGCCGCAGTGCCGCTCGATCAGAGCGTTTACGAGAACGCGGCGTTGATCAAATGGGCGAAAGGCTTTGACGCCGTCATCGCGGGGTCCGAGCCGTGGCCGCGATCGGTGTTGGAAGCCGTTCCCGAAGTCCGCGTGCTCTCCCGCACGGGCGTTGGCTTTGACGCCATCGACATGACCGCGTGTGATGAGCACGGCGTGGTGGTCGCGACGACGCCGGGGGTGAATCATCACGCCGTCGCCGAACATACGATGGCGCTACTCTTCGGGTGCGCCCGCGGCTTTCCGAAACGCGACGCCGTGGTTCGCGATGGCTCATGGACGCGGTTTTCGACGCCGCGCATCATGGGACAGACTCTGGGCATCATCGGTCTGGGACGCATCGGCCGCGCGGTGGCAACCCGCGCCGTCGGCGTCGGCATGAAGGTCATCGCGTATGACCCGGTGCCGCCGGTGGAATTCGCGGACCAGTGGGGCATCACGTTCGGCCCGCTCGATGACGTGCTGGCCAATTCGGACATCGTCACGCTGCATCTCCCGGTGATGCCCGAGACACGCAACCTCATCAATGTCCGCACGCTGCAATTGATGCGGCCGGGCAGTATTCTGCTCAACACGGCCCGCGGAGCGCTGATCGACGAAGTCGCACTCGAAGCCGCGTTGAAGTCGGGGCATCTTCGTGCCGCCGGTCTCGACGTGTTTCAGACCGAGCCGCTGCCGTTGTCGAGCCCGCTGCTGAAGCTCGACAACGTCCTCACCAGCGGCCACGTCGCCGGGCTCGATAATGAATCGCAGCACGACACGCTGGTCATGGCGGCGGATACGATCATCCAGCTGTTCAACGGGAAATGGCCGGTCGAACGGATTCGTAACCTTGCGGGAATCCGCAACTGGAACTGGAAGCGCTGACGGTCCGTTAGAAATCGTGCGCGAACCGCATGCCGAAGCCGTGCACCCAGCCGTCGCCGATGCCTGACCCGGAATTGCGGTGCGACGCCGTGTAGTTCCACTGGATCTTCATGTTGGGATTGAGGAACCAGTTGAGCCCGGTGGTGAGGTCGTTGAGCATTCCGCCGCGAATCGCGCCGTAGTCGAGATCGAGATAATCGTATCGCGCGCCGACCTGCCAGGCCCCATCGCAGAACAGCGGCACCATGCGACCGTTGGGTCGCGCATTCCGTCGAGGGACGACGCGCTCGAACACGGCGGTCTTGCGGCTGTACTCGTCGTGTTCACCGGTCAGGTAATAGAGGACCTGTGCATAGCCGCCGTGGAACATCGCGTTCCCGATGTCCGTTCCGTTGGCCGCCACCGTGCTGTCGGTGAAGTTCAGCAGGTACTCCGCTTGAAATGTGAACGGTCCCCGAACACCGACGAGTTCCCAGTTGAACTGCTGATGGTTGTCGGACGCGAATGTGCCCGTATCGCCGATGAGCGGCCACACTGCGCTGATGCCGCTGCGGATGGGTGCCCGCGTCCGGAGACGGTAGGTATCATTGTATCCGGAGGCCTGTCGGGCGGAAAAACCCAGGTGCACCAGTTCGCGGCCTTCATCTTCATACCACGGTAGGAACGTGATGCGTCCCGTCGCGGCGTAGTCACCCGTCGTGGTGCTGAAAGCAAAGGCATTGTTCGTGGGCTTAAAGATCCCCACGTTCCACGTCATGTTCTCATCCAGCGCCGTATTGAACGCCGAGATCCCGGGCGTGAAGCCGTTGTTGAACCCGCCGTAAAACGCATCCTGATTGAAGGAGCGCTCCATGAATGGCAGGAAGCGGCTGCTGACAAGATGCTCGAAGCCGATCGCTTCTTTCTGATTGCCGACGCGAATGTTGCCGATGCCCGGAAGCTTGGTGAACGTCCACCACAAGTCCGTCGGAGCCGGAACATCTTCGTTCACGCCACCGGCACGAACCGAGTTGACGAAATCGATCTGGCAGGCCCAGTCGATGAAATCGTACATGGTGCCGTCGACTTTGAGCCGCAGTCGGCGAAAGTCGACACCGTCACCCCAGCGATTGGCAATTGTGGGGTCATTCTGAATGTCCTGCGGAACGCCAAACCACGCGGTATCGAACTGCGTGCGGCCGCCGACGTGGACTTTGAAATCGCCCTTCTTGTTGGAGAGCGTCAGACCGTTTTTCCAGTTGGCTTTGAGATCCAGCGGATCGCCCTCGGACGACTTCGCCGCGCGGGAGGCGTCGGCGGCGTTCCGCTGGGCGTCGAGTTCGTTCATGTACTCTTGAACGATTCGCCGGATGCGGGCATCATCATCCGGGGGAGCATCGGAAAACAGCGTCGCCGCGACATTATCCGCGGACGACAATTCCTCGGGACTCGGCGGGACATTGTCGGCCGTCGCTGTGGTCAGCGACTCGAGCGACTGCGCTGGAACCGGCAGCGCGACGAACGGGATGATTGCCGCCACGATCCACAGCGTGCGCGAGGCACGACGTAACCAGTTCCACCCCAAGCCCATGCTGTCCAATCTTTTACGACAAAAAATGCGTATTATCTCCGAACATATCTCGTAAATTCATCGGCTGTTAAGCTGGATCGAGTTTGCTGAATTTGCTGAGAATAACGGTTGTAGCGTCTCGCGGCCGGGGGTAGTCTCACGCCACGATCAATGCTTACTAGATGGGTACGCCGCAGAAGCTGGCCTAATCTGGTACTCTGAACGAGTCGCCGATCGACTCACGACGGCGGACATCCGCGTTGGAGACCGATCGGAATGTCCCTGCGATTCCGCGCACTCTTGATGACAGCCGGCGTCACGGCCTGGTGCTGCATCGCCTCGACGGGCGCCGCGCAATCGGACGGTCTCAGCGCCGTCGCTGAACTTGAGCAGACACTGACCCAGGTCATCGAGCAATCCGAACCTTCTGTCGTCAGCATCGCGCGCTGGAAACCCAATCCTGTCGAACTTCCCGAAGAGTTACTGCGGCAACCCGAGCGACTTGCGAATCAGCATCCACACGATCTGATCCCGAATCAGTTCGCCGCCGGGATCGTCCTCATGGCCCCGGGTCAGGAAGAGCGCTTCGTGCTGACGACGTACCATTCCGTACGCGGCGGCGTGATCACCGGGACCAAGCCCGCGGCGGACAGTTCGCGGCTGGAAGTTCGGTTTTCTTCACGGCATGCCTGCTCAGCCACCATCTGGGCAGCGGATCCGCGCAGTGACCTCGCCGTCTTGAAGCTCGAAACGCGCGATGCCGGACTGCGGTTGAGTGAATTGCGGCCTATCGCGTGGCCGACAACGGCGGCGTTGCGCAAAGGGCAATTCGTGCTGACGATGTCCAATCCCTACTGGATTGCCCGTGACGGTTCGTCCAGCGTGTCCTGGGGCATCGTGTCGAATATCGCGCGGCGTCCGGCCATCTTGAAGCCCGAATCGGGCGGGATCAAATCGCTGCACGATCTCGGCAGCCTCGTGCAGGTGGACTACCGCCTCCCCATCGGCGCGAGCGGGGCTCCGGTTCTCAACCTGCGCGGTGAGCTGGTCGGCATCTGCTCGTCCATTGCGGCGATCGAAGGCTTTGACCGCTCCGGCGGGTTCGTGATTCCAATCGATCCGTCGACCCGGTGGATTATCGAATCGTTACTGAAAGGGAGCGAAGTCGAGTACGGCTTCCTGGGCATCGAACCCAGCCGCATTCCCATCCCCGCGGACTCGATGCTCGCGGAGATGACGCGGCAACCGTCCGCCGCGGAAGCCAAGATGGTGCAGCTCGGTTCGCCCGCCCAGGCGGCGGGAGTTCAGCCGCGCGACCTGGTTCTCGCCGTGAACGGACAGCCGACGTTGTCCGAACTCGACCTGATGCGGCAGGTGACGCTGCATCCGCCGGAAACCCCGGTAAAGCTGACGGTATACCGTCCCTCGACGCGCGCGGAGTTGACT